>JAEESL010000086.1 GCA_016286345.1 Dehalococcoidales bacterium
TGCATAGAACACATGACCGGTAAAAAGGTCAGGGAAAACTGAACAGTCCTTGTGAGTGTTAGCTGATGAGTCCGATTATCATACAGATAATAGGTTTTCTCGGGCTGGGATGCTTTCTTGTTTCTTATCAGTTCAGGGAAACAAAACCGCTTTTCATTATGCAGATGATTGCCTGCAGTCTGTTTGCTGTTCAGTTTCTTTTACTGGAACAACCGAGCGGTGCTGTCAGTCTTCTCATGAGCATCATAAGAAATTTCCTGCTTGTAAGAAGAGATAAATGGTCCTGGGTGAAATGGAAGGGACTTGTCGTTATTTTCATTGCTTTATATGCTGCTTATGTTATCTGGCATTGGAACAGCTGGATCGATATCCTTCCGCTCATCGGTTTTTCGGCAGGTACAGTTGCATATTCAACCTTCAACGCCCGCAATATCCGTATCTCCAATCTGTTTATCTCAAGTCCGGTCTGGATAGTTTACGATTCAATAGTCGGTTCCATCGGCGGCGTGATAAATGAAGCGATCACGATAATCTCTGTGCTGGTTTCCATCTGGCGTTTCGGCTGGAAGGCACTCGGGGAAAGTGAAAACAAAAACTGACTTTTTTTGTGACAAAACCCCTGTTTTGTATATTAAAAACAAGCTGTCAATAATATACAATTACAATATGGAAAGAATGGATACTCCGATAATTCAGACCGAATACGGAAACGTCATCGGTATCAGAAAACATGGCTGCGATGAATTCCTCGGGATACCTTTTGCAGAACCTCCTGTCGGAGATCTCCGTTTCCGTCATCCTGTGAAAAAACAACCGTGGACAGGTCTTTATTTTGCCGTGAAAGGCCCCAAAAACCCGATACAGGCCAAATCACGCTTCAGTACGGGTAACAACAGCGAGGATTGTCTTTACCTCAACATTTTTGCCCCCAGTGACAGAAAAGAAAAACTGCCTGTTATGGTCTGGATATACGGCGGGGCATACAAGATCGGAGGCATCGGATGCAAAAATGAATCCACCGATGTGCTGGAATATGAACTCGGTTATTTTGCCAAGGCAACCAATACCATTGTTGTATCCGTTAATTACAGACTGAATGTCTATGGTTTTCTCAATCTTCACTTCCTGGGAAGCCGTTTTGATATGAACAATGGCATGTATGACCAGCTGATGGCACTTCAGTTCGTCCATGACAATATCGATGCCTTCGGCGGAGACAAAGACAATATCACTGTGTTCGGGCAGTCAGCAGGCGGTGCATGCACTCTTGCACTGATGACTTCAGAACTTTCTTCCGGACTGTTCCAAAAAGCGATAGTCCAGTCTCCCAGTGTCGATCATTTCTGGACTGAAAAGGAAAGCGAAAAGGTTGCACTTGATTACCTGAGGATACTCGGAGTTGATAAGGATTATCCTGAACGCATCATGTACAAACCTTACGATAAGATCGGCAGGGCAATCAATCTGGTGACCGATAAATTGATTCTCTCAGGAAATCTGACATGTGCATTCTCCCCGGTCATTGACGGTGTCTTCATTAAGGATTATCCGAAGAGACTTATGAAATCCTGTACAAAAAATCTTCTTATCGGCTACAACAAAGAAGAAATGCGTCTGTATACCAACAAAGCACCGAATCCTATTCTCAGGGTTTATTCAAAGGTTGTGAAACTCGATGTCAGAGACGGAGATGAAACCTACAAGGAAAGAATGACCAAAGCATTATCAAATAAAGTCATTGTTGAGCCGACCATGAATATTGTAAACAATTATCCAGGAAAAGTATGGCTGTATAACTACAGATATGTCACTAAGGAAATGGCTGAAATGGGACTCGGATGCTGCCATATCGCTGAATTCCCCGTACTGTTCAACTGGACAAATGCAATGTCAGATGCGCATGATCCCAAGACTCAGAGAGTAGGGAAGATGATGCGGGCAGTATGGAAAGAATTTGCCTGGAGTGAATTATCTATGGAACCTTATTCCCTGAATCACAGTAAGATCATCTTTGAGTAAAGCTGTTATTTATCAGTTTATCCAGAATCGAACAGATGACTGGATACCTCTATTCTATGTAATGGTCGGCATTCAGAAGAATGGCATTGAGCAGTGGAGAATATATCTGAAAGTGCTTTCTGCATCTTCCCGGAAATATCTGTTCAAGATTATCAAGGGTATCATATTCGGTATTCATGAACATACCGTCTTCTCCGAGTGATGAGTCATATGTTTCAATATACCCGGTATAAACAAGATCAGTACCTTTTACTCCGGCAAACCAGTTTGTTGCTTCAAAGTAGATATAGGGAATTCCTTTCTTTGCGAAACCCACCTGGTCGCTGTAAGGGATTGTATTTGGACTGAAAGAAGAGCTGTTCTCGGGAGCGGGGTTTTTTCTGGTCCATGGATTGGTGTAAATGGTGTTATCGGTTATTTCAGGACCAGTTCCATGTTCTGCAAAGTAACCGTCCAGATCATCTATGCCCCAGGTTTTTATTCCCATCGCATCTGCAAGATCAAAGACAAATTCATAAGTCTTAAGTGTGTTGCCGATATTATTCCATGTGGAATATATGTTTTTGTTTCCGCCGTATACGTTGCAGTAATCTCCGAATGCCAGGCTGTCAATGTTGACCATGAACAATGTCTTTTTTTTCTCAGCTGATGACATTTTGCCTGCATAATGCGAACTGCCGTAAAGACCGTATTCCTCTCCGTCAAAGAATATGAAAACAACATTGCATGGAAGAGAAACATTTTTAAGACCTACTGCAGTAGCAAGAAGCAGCGCAACTCCTGATCCGTTGTCTCCCAGACCTGTTCCGTCATAGTGTGCTCCGACGATGACCTGTCTGTTCTTATCCCTGCCTTCTTTTTCAACGATTATATTGCAGTAGTTTGTTCCGTCCTCAGTAAAAGCATCCTGTATTACTTCATAGCCTGCACTATGGAGTTCTTCGGATATCCATTTTCTGGCTGCTTTTATGCCCTCAGTATCTGCGTCCCTGTCACTGAAATCTGTTCCTATCTTTTGCAGGTATACCAGGGCATCTTCTGTGAAGTCTGGGATATCCGAAACATTGTAAACCTGTTTTTCGGACTTTTTGTTGCAGGATACACAGGCCATTGAAGCTATGATACAGACTGCTACGATTATTGCAGTCATTTTGATCTTAGTGTTTTTGATCTTCATATTGATGTCTACCTGTCTCTTTTCCTAATCATAAATCATTTTTTTATTATTATCTCTACCAATGTAAGATTTATATTTCTTGAAGACCTATAGATTTTAGATATTCATATGTGCCGTCATAACATTCCGGTAGACG
>JAEESL010000027.1 GCA_016286345.1 Dehalococcoidales bacterium
GTACAATTATTATTAAAAGACCCGTAAACATTAATCTTTTAAAGAAACATGATTAAACACTTGATGATGGGAGAGAAATTATTAAGCAACTCTCATTTTCTGACTATTCTTATTCTAGCAAATCAACTAATGCTTTTTATTTAGGTAATACTTTATCTATATTTGTACCAGATAAGGAATTTAATATTAACGGTAAGGTTATACCTGCTGTTAAAATGTATATCAAAATTGATGATTCGAAGGAAGGTATTATTACTGTAATATCATTTCAGGAGGGTACTTCAGAAGATCATCCATATGAAAACGAAGAAAGAAGCTGCGATCACATCTCTTTATTTGGGTTACCAAAAGGTGTCAGCGTCAAGATATGGCTGGATGATGTTCGAACAGCACCCGACGGTTATTATACCTGTCACAGCGTAAACAAAGCCAAAGACCTAATTGAACAGTGTGAGTCTGATCACTCGGAGATTGAAGTCATCGACTGTGATCATGATCTTGGTGATTATTCAGAAGACGGAGGAGACGGAATAAAACTCCTCGAATGGCTGGCAGAAAGAGAAACGTTTTACAAAATCAGACTTCATACTATGAATCCGGTCGGATTCAAAAACATGCTGCAGTTCCTTGATAGATATTGGAGATAACGTAAGTACAACATATGACATTGTATGATGCAGACATAAGGGATGCGCTTTGCGAGTTCATTGCGGAAAAGTTCGGAGAAGTTCGATTCTTTGATGAACTAGGAATAGGAAGATCACGTGCAGATCTGCTGATGATTTCAAGAACGGCGTTCTATGGAATCGAAATAAAAAGTGATGCAGATTCGTACAGCCGCCTGCCTCGCCAGATCAAGGATTACGATCGTTACTGTGATTACAACATTATCGTTGCAGGTGCGACTCATGTTCAACACGTGCAGGAACATGTACCGGAATACTGGGGCATTATAATAACTGACGAAGAACAGGGCAAAGCAGATTTTTACGAACTTCGCCAACCGAGGCTCTCTCCTCGCGTAACACTCAATTATCAGCTGAAACTACTTTGGAAACGTGAAATGGCGGATATCCAACGACGTCATAAGCTCCACATGTATTTAAATAAGTCTCGCAGCTTTAGAGAAAAATACATTTTGGATTCTCTTGAACCTCAAATTCTCAAATATGAGCTCATAGAACAACTCTTTAATCGGGATTACTCCCAGTTCGATACTAAACCTTAAAAGCACACTTTGCTACTATAACTTCGAAGGAAAAAGAATGGCGAGTAATAACAGTCAACAGAAATAAACATTCCGGCAAGACCACAGTATGTGAAGTACTGATACCGCAGGTGCGGCAATACTGTCGGTTCGGCCAAAGAGATGTACAGCGAATTCTTCATCCCTCGTGATAGTCATAACCGATGTTTTCGATATTCTCATATTCTCAGATTATGACACCCACATCAGTTGTTCTGCTCCGAGCCGTATTCCTTTTTCATCAATCAGTTGTTAATTGATTATAAAGATACTCTGATCTTCGCACGATCATTCAGTCAGATCAGAGAGCATATCATAAGCCGTGTCATACCCGGCATTTGCAGAACGTTTAAGCCACCTTATAGCCTCGTCTCTGTTCTTTTCATAATCCTTTGCAAGCAGGATTTTTGCGACATTATACATTGCCTCCGGGATCTCCTGCTCCGCCGCGCTAAGAAACCATTTGAATGCTTTATCAATATCAGTTTCGGTTCCTCTGCCGGACCAGTACATAAAACCTAATGTAAATTGTGAAATGGCATCTCCGTTCTCCGAGGCTACCGTAAGATAGCGCAGGGCACGGTCAAGATCCTGTGGTACATTCATACCATAATAGAACTCTTTCCCGAGGAAAGCACACATCTCCGGGTCACCCTCTTCACATAATTCGATACATGCTTTAAGTTTTTCTTCCATAGTTGGTTCCATGGTACTGACTCTCCTTTCTTATTGTTTATTCAGTCGTTGCGTGCGATTTGACTTCTCTGAATCAAAAATAGCCACCGCCAGATCGGTCAGTTCCGGTTCCCAAGTCTCACCGGTTTTCTGCAAATCTGCCCATGGACAGAGCGAAGCGTAGTTTTCGTCAAGAACAATATCATATGATCCACCCTTGTCGCTTACGCTTTTATATAGGTGCCTGCCTGTGATGATCAGTTCGTGTGCTTCTCTACGTGTCATTCCTTTCGTTTTTAGTTTGCCGAATATCTCTTTATTGATCTCATAGAGATCGTAGTAACCGGCCAAATAGGCTTCGGCAGTATAAAGCTTTCTTTCGCTGTCATAGCAGGCTTTCCATCCCGGGCCTGACTTGAAACAGAGTGTTCCTTCCGTGTATTCTGCCGGAAGCCTGATATGTTTTTCTTTCTTCTTATCTTTGGATTCTTTTGACATGGCTTGACCTCATCAAATCCCGATTCTTATTGCCTTTTCTTGTTTCCATTGGATCATTTCCTCAAATCTTTCCATTTCCTATAGATCCGCATGCAGAACGGTATTTGTAATATTCGTTTACAAGGCTTCGGAAGCCCAGTTCCTTCAGATGATCGTAGCTTATGGCGTAATTACCCTTATAGTGGCGACCGCTGTATAGAAAACGCAGATATTCGATAAGATATGAATCAAGTATATGCAGACCATCTGTTCGTGTTAATACAGGAAAGAACCATTTGCTCCATGTGAATTCGCTTTCTTCGTCCACATCATAGAACTTGCGGTTGAATTTACGGATCATTGCTTTTGCCGTACGGTCATAATCGGCATCCTTTCTGATCCTCCAGCGGTAAAGTGCCCTTCCTTTCCTTCTAATTCTTCCTTTCATTTTACGGATAGAAGACTGTGCAAGATCGATATCGCCGTCACGGTATCCGAAACCAAGAAAATCCCATGGCTCACCCGGTTTTGCTGTCATGATTTTTGACGGGTTGAGTGTAAGGCCCTTTCTTTGAATGTGATCGTTTATCTCCTCAAATGCATTATCCAGCTCTTTCTGTGAATCAAGAAGAACAAGAATGTCATCAGAGTACCGGAAATATGGGATGCCCTGATCTGCAAAATGACGATCCAGGTCTGCCAGATATATATTTGCACAGAAAGATGAGAGAGGACATCCTGCCATTGCTCCCCTCTTTTCTTCTATGACCGTTCCGTTTCTGATGGATCTGTCTGCAGTGAAAAAACCAATCATGAATGTCAGCAGCTTCGGATCGTCTGTAATGATTCTTTCGAATTCTCTGATGAGTCCGTCTGTAGGCATTGAATTGAAATAATCGTGTATATCGAGTTTAAGTACGTATTTTTTATTCAGATCCGGAGTTTTAAGTATCGCTCCGAATGCAGTCTTCGCAGTATAATCCCTGCGGAATGAATAACAGGATGGCTCAAAGGCGTAATCATATTTGTAGAGAAGCCATGTCAGCAGTTTCAGTATCCATGTTTCATCTTCAGGAAAAATATATACGACTCTTTTTTTCGATGAACCGCTTTTGCTTATTTCACGTTTATCGGGAGGACTGAAGGTAAGCGATTCTGCATACGGCAGATAACGCTTTTCAGCGACATATTTATCAAGACGATCAAATTCTGACCTGGAAAGCAGACTGTGCCTGGATTTGTATTCGCGGAATTCCGCCCAGGCGGATTCATCGGCAAGTCGGTCAAGCAGACTCATTTGAGATTCCTTTCAGAATCTTGAATAGTGGGATTGAAAAAGGGAGAGAAATTGCTTTGAAATGCGCAATGCGCATGTTACCGGACTGAACGCCGGCCGGCTCGTCTGCAAAACCATGCTTGGACCTGCGCTTCATCCTCCACTCACAGACGCAGAAAACTGCTTTTCTCTCCCTTTTCATTGAAAGGCTGGATCCTTAATTAAGATATGTGGACAGCCTTTCCTTTATATACCAATAGCGGTTTGGTGCATGCTTAATAAAGTTAAGCATTGGTACACCCGCCCTCTCGGCCTGTTCTTTGGACCAGCGGTACATGCGGTGGGTCGTAGTTTTCTTACCTACCAGCATGATAAACAGGATCGGTTTACCCGCCCGGTAGAATCCGATCGAATAATTATAGAATCGTCCTGTTCCGCCGATTTCTGTCGGAGAGATGTCTTCTCTTATCGTTACGTCCGGCCATTCTGCATTGACGACTTCCAGGATCTTTTCCTTGCAGTCAAGTTCGTCTTCAGGCAGCTCGGTGTAATAGTCATCCCGTTCTATGCCTTCATATGATGCTGTTTTGTAGGAAACCTTAACAGCCGGCTTTGCCGGTTCTGCCGGTTTGACCGGTTCCGTCTTCGGAGTTTCCTTTGGAGCAGCCTGTTTCTTAGGCATATCTGCGAACAATGAGTTCAACTGCTCCAGCTTTTTCTTCATGTCTTCAGGCAAAGCATCTTTTTTGGGATTATTGTTGAGATCTTTCAAGAAGTTGTCGAATAATGACATTTGCACATCCTCCTTTCGGGTTTTGCTAGAAAAATATTAAAGCATAAAATGATGTCTGTAAATATAAATTATGAGTCATATTTTCTGTTGTACGGTTAAATGTCTTTCATAGTTACCGATAATCATTTATCATTAATCTACATCATGTGAACACTCTTTTCTGGAGGAAAAACATGGATCTTTTATTGGATAAGATCGGTCTTGTTGCCGGTGTGGCAAATAAGTATTCCATTGCGTGGAAGATCGCACAGACCTGGTATGAAAACGGGGCTAATCTTATCTTCACATGCAGGAACAATGACCGCCGGGAAGAAGTCGAAAACCTTGTCCATTCACTTGATGAATCGTTTCCGGTCATACCATGTGATGTGGAAGACGATGATGATATCGAGGATCTGTTTGAATTTATCGAAGAGGAATACGGCAGACTGGATATCATGCTTCATTCGATTGCATTTGCCCCGAAAACTGCCCTTCAGGATAGCTTTGTTAATCTGACACGAGATGATTTTCTCAAGACTTTTGATGTCAGTGTCTACTCACTGATTGCATTTGCCAGAGGAGCCTCCAGACTCATGTCTGAAGGCGGGAGTATTCAGACAATTACATATATCGGTTCAGAGAAAGTAATTCCCAACTACAACGTTATGGGTCCTGCAAAGGCTGCACTTGAATCGGCAGTCAGATATCTTGCAGTGGATCTCGGCGGGAAAAACATCAGAGTGAACGCAATTTCTTCAGGATCATTCAATACTGTTTCCGCCCGAGGAATTCCCGGTTTCAGAACAATGCTTGATGAGGATGCTGAAGCTGCTCCTCTTGCCCGCAATATCGATTCAGAAGATCTGGGCAATGCATCGGTCTATCTGGCAAGTGATCTGTCATCCGCCGTAACAGGAGAAATACTTCACGTGGACTGCGGTATTCATCTGCTTTAGCGACAATCATTAAATCCCTTAATTTGTCTGTGACGGCATATATAATTATCTTATCAACGGAAATGTTTAAAAGGAGCAATCAAACATGATTACACAGGCACAGGCAAAGAAGATCGCTGCAAGCATCGATCCCGAAGCCATAATTACACAGTCCAACGAAAGGGGCTGGTTCTTTATCAATCCCGCAGACATGTACTCAATCAGTGATCCCGGTTTTGCTGTTTCAAAGGAAAACGGTGAAGTGTACAAAGGTATCGGTGCTCACCTGTTCATGCATGGTGAGGAATAGTCCATCTGACCGGCAAATCGATATCTGCGGGCTTTTAAACAACAAAAGCAGTCAGATATGTATTTAAAGAAATGGCTGTCTCAAATGGCAAACTACCACTTGGCAGCATAGAAGCAGCGCTTGGGTGAGTAAATCAAACCTTCTTTCTTCAGCTGAACTAATGCTTTCGAAACAGCTTCGGTGTGTACATCGAGTTTTTCAGCTATTGCTCCGGCTTTCAGTGGCTCATTCTCAGATTTCTTTAAGACTTCCAGTACTCTATCTGTAAGTTCCATATCAATAGCCTCCGGTTTATATTTACTCCCTCTGAATCGTACGACGTAAAAGATGTGAGAGAGATCTTCCAACTCTTATTATAGCTTGTTGAAAAACAGATATGTGGATTATTTATACCGATAAAAAATTATTATTTATGAAGATTTACGACAACGATCTCGGGGAAGTTGTTGATCCTGAATGGAATGATGCTGTTCCCTATTCCTCTGCTTATGATCATTGAAGTACCATCTTCTTCGAATAGCCCTGCATCGTATTTCGGGAAAATCCCCTGGTCAGGTGCAAAGACACCGCCGACGAAAGGAATCCTGAACTGTCCTCCATGTGTATGACCGCTGAATACCAGATTGAATCCCTTTTTCTTGTATAGTTCAAAATGCTCCGGGTGATGTGACAGAAGTATACTGTAGTCTTCCCCTGTTTCTATATCCTGAAGTTCCTGTTTCATTATCGAAGATGAAAGAAGCCCGAAGAATGAATCATCTGCAAATGCAGGATCATCCACACCGGAGATACTGATCTTTTCTCCGTTTCTTGTGATGTAAGAAGTATTGTTTCTGAGAACAGTTACACCAAGTTCTTTCAGATTCTCTTCAAGGTAGCTGAATGTTTCTCCCAGCCTTGCTTCGTGGTTGCCTGTGACATAGTAGCATAGCGCGATCTTTACTAGTTCCCTTGTGAGATCAACGGATATATCTGCATTCGGACGACGTTTATCCACATAATCTCCTGTAATCACTATTATGTCCGGATTGGCTTCTTTTATTTTTGTGATCAGTCTGCTGTTGTCTTTTCCGAATTCTGCATTGTGCAGATCAGATATCTGCACGATCCTGTAACCATCAAATGCATCCGGAATATTGGAATCTAAGAGATCGTATTCTGTTACAGTCAGGGTCTTTGTGCCTAGTATAAGCCAGGCGATACACAGAATAATAACGAAAATTATTATCAGTGCAATGATGAAATGTTTATTTTTTATCATTGCCTACCCGTAAATCTTTTTGAAATCTCTTCTGGACATCCAGATGACCCAGGCCAGTCCCAGGATAAACAAAACAACCGGAATGATAAAAGTAAGAAGGATCCATAAGAAGTGAGCACTGCTTGCAAATGCATTTATTATGGAGATCACTATGGACAAAGCCATCAGCCCCTTGATAAGTATGGCGATTCCGATGCCCTTCAGCATGCTGTCGGTGATTTTATTCCGACCGTTCATTACTCTGTTGAAAATCCAGTTGATTATTCCATAGACAGTAAAGATAAAGGCCAGAACATTCATTGTTGTCAGACCGAATCTGCCGTCAGTATAGGGATCGGTTTTCTGATCTACCAGAGACGGTTTTGTAACAGAAATCTCAGCCGGAGCTCCGCATTCATTGCAGAACTTTGCCCCGTCGGGGATCTTGAAACCGCATTTTTTACAGTACATTTATGCTTCCTCTACAGCAATAGTAATTCGTATCATTCCAACTTGCAATAAAAACCATATTACAAAAAAGGCGAAGATATCATCTTCGCCCTTAATGCTTAGAGTCTAAAGTGCAGAATTATTCTACAGCCAGGACCTGCTGTACTTCAGGAATGGCGGCTTTAAGAACACGTTCAATACCGTTCTTTAATGTCATCTGTGACATGGGGCATCCTGCACAGTGTCCGGTAAGTCTCAGTTTTACTACGCCGTCATCGTCAACATCGACGAGTTCAACATTACCACCGTCTGCTTCCAGTGAAGGTCTGATAGTATCTAAAACCTGTTCGACTTTTTCTTTCATTTAATTCTCCTTAGCTACTTTGAGCTCTTTTTTGTATTCTTCTTTGAACGGGCCTTGGTGGTTGTTTCCTTTGTATCTTCATTGTCAGGAGTGTCCTCGGCGGCATTATCTGCAACCGGGTCGTTGGAGATCTCATCTCCGGGTTCGATACTTGTTATACAAGCAACAGTATCCCCTTCATTCAAAGTCATGATTTTAACGCCCTGAGTACTTCGTCCCTGAATGGTGATTCCCTGTTTAGGATTGTCTTCAGTGACCGGTGTTCGGGTCATTACACCGTTGGATGAAATCAGCATTACATCGCTTTCCCTGGTGACTACCATGGCATCGACCAGCGGTCCGGTCTTACTTGTGATATGGAAGGTTCGTACACCGAGTCCGGCTCTGTGCTGTTCAGGATATTTGTCGAGCGGAGTGATCTTTCCGTGTCCCTGAGTGGTTATGACCATCAGGAATCCATTTTCTTTCACTTTGCTCATGGAAATTGCTTTATCATTGAAACCCAGTTTGAAACCGCTGACACCGCCGCTTGATCTGAGACTGGTTCTGATCTCATTCTCATTGAATTTGATCGACTGACCTGCTTCAGATGCCATGATGATGTAATCATCAGGGTCTACTATTGCAGCGGCTATGAGTTTGCTTCCCTTCGGCAGATCATAGGCTATGACTCCTGTTGATCGCAGTTTCTGGAAATCAACAAGCTTTACTTTCTTGACTTCACCGTTTGAACAGGCCATTACCAGGAACTGTTCTTCCTTGAATTCGGCAACATCGACTATTTCAGTAACCTTTTCTCCGTCTTTAAGAGGAATCAGGTTCACGATGGAAATACCCTTGCCTGTTCTGTTCATATCCTGAGGCAGTGTATAGCACTTGTTGCTGAATACACGTCCGCTGTCAGTGAAATACAGGATTGTATCATGAGTGTCAGCTTCGATCACGAGGCGGATATTGTCCTCTTCCCTGGTCGTCATGGCTGTCTTGCCGACGCCTCCTCTGTGCTGTGCTACATAAGTAGAGGTCGATACTCTCTTGATGAAGCCACGGTCAGAAAGAGTTATTACCATCGACTGATGAGGAATAAGATCCTCTTCGTTGAAATCGGCATTGTCTTCATTTGATATTTCGGTCATTCTGGGATTACCGAATTTTGCTCCGGTCTTATCCGCTTCTTCTTTAACGACCTTAAGGATTCGGGCATTGTTTGAAACAAGATCTTCCAGATCGGCGATCTTGGCAACGAGCGCAGCGTGTTCATCAAAAACAGCCTGGCGTTCAAGACTTGAAAGTGCTCGCAGTCTCATATCAAGGATTGCCTGAGCCTGGACTTTGGACAATTCAAATTTGGTCATCAGCTCAGATCTTGCTTCATCAACATTCTTTGATTCACGGATTATCTTAATGATCTCATCAAGATGATCGAGTGCGATCATGAGACCTTCAAGGATGTGGGCACGGTCACGGGCGATCTTAAGATCAAAATTGGTTCGTCTGACTATGACGTCATGTCTGAATTCAATAAATACTTCAAGAGCATCCTTCAGTGAAAGGACTCTCGGTTCTCCGTTGACAAGTGCCAGCATGTTGATACCGAAGCCGGTCTGAAGCGGAGTAAGCTTATATAAGTTATTGAGCAGCTGTCTCGGCTGTGCATCACGCTTGAGATCGATCACAACTCTGAGACCCTGTCGGTCTGATTCATCACGGAGTTCTGAGATTCCTGTGATTCTTTTGTCTTTAACGAGCTGTGCGATCCTCTTGATAAGTTCAGCCTTGTTGCACTGATAAGGCAGTTCGGTGATGATGATCTGACGTCGTCCTGATGATGTTTCGTCGAAGTGTGCTTTTGCCTGAATCACGATATGTCCTTTGCCGGTGGCATAGGCTGATCGGATGCCTTCTTTTCCGATGATGGTGGCTCCGGTCGGGAAATCAGGACCTGGTACATACTGCATCAGTTCATCAGTGGTGGCATCAGGGTTATCGATAAGATATGAAACTGCCTGGCATAATTCACCCAGATTGTGGGGAGGGATATTGGTCGCCATACCTACAGCGATACCGGATGAACCGTTTACCAGCAGATTTGGTACGCTTGCGGGAAGGACAGTCGGTTCCTGGAGACTGTCATCAAAGTTCGGCATGAAGTCGACGGTATTCTTTTCGAGGTCGGTGAGCATCTGTTCACCATACTCTGTAAGTCTGACTTCTGTGTATCGCATGGCAGCAGCGCTGTCACCATCAACGGAACCGAAGTTGCCCTGTCCGTCTACCAGACAGTGTCGCATTGAGAACGGCTGGGCAAGTCTTACCATGGCGTCATACACTGATGAATCGCCATGAGGATGGTATTTACCTAATACATCACCCACGATACGGGCGCTTTTTCTGTAAGGCTGATTATGGAAGTTATTAAGATCCTGCATCGAGAACAAGATTCTTCGGTGTACGGGCTTGAGCCCGTCTCGAGCATCCGGAAGAGCTCTGGATACAATGACGCTCATTGCATAGTCCAGATAGGATTGCTTCATTTCATGTTCGATATTTGTAACCTTAATGTTTCCTTCAACCATTCCTATACCTCTTCAGTCAGATCATCTTTATCTTCGTCTTCGTCCAAATCATCATCTTCATCAATTTCAGCTTCGTCATCGTCATCCGATAATTCAGCTCCATCGTCATCCAATGAACCATCATCTATGTCAGACAGACCGTCTGATGCATCGTCATTAAGGGAATTGCTGTCTAATTCAATACCCTTCGTTAAGAATGACATTATACCAAATTGAGAGGGATCTTGATAAGTTTCACGTATAATAATGGTCATATCTGTCAGTGAAGCACTTGAGATATAGGCTTTGTATTTGTTGCCGCCTTCGATCAAAGGAAGAAGTCGTTTTTCGATCTTGGGCTCGACCCATCCGATAAGTTCCTTGTCATTTCGTACCTCAAGGTGCTTTCCATTGGGGACAAGATCGACAGCTTCTCCCGGAGTGAGAGTTGCCAGTACATCTTTGGCAGCCAGGATGACTACTCTGACATTGGCAGCCTTGCCGGTTTCTTCAATGAAGAAGCGCGGATCGATATGTCCGGCCTTAAGGTTAACTTTTTTATCTTCTTTCTTCAGAGTCTCAAGTTTGATAAGGTTCTTCTCTGCTATGGTATTAAACGGATCCAGTTCCTTTGCACGGAGATAAACTTCTGTTGATTCATCGAATCTGGCAAGCTCCATATAAGCTCTTCCCAGTCTGTTCAGTGAATCTATATCGTTTGGATAACTCTCAAGAATAATCTTGTTCTCGTCGACGGCTTTTTCCCATTCTCCGAGCATTGCATAATCAATAGCTGTTTTACTGTGTTGTCTGATGAATCTTAATTCTTCTTCGCGTAGTGACATCGGCAGACCTCTCTCGCCAAAAATAACTCACAATTTTTTTGTGAAGCAATAATATACAATACTTTTATATATGTGTCTACAATATATATGGCACAATTTGCACAAGATTTAAAAAGTTTCTTTAAGCAAATAAAAAAAATATGGTGTATTATCTTACTAGGATATAAAAATGAACGACGATAACAGACAGATCTATGACGGTGAAGTTGTAAACGAAGAAGACGGAACAGCATACAACGCTGAAGGTCTTATGGACGTTATCAAGACCGTAGTTTTAGCTGTTTTCAGTAAAGGTACCCCCGTCTGGACCAAGATACTTTCTGTTGCCGGTATTTTATATCTTCTCATCCCTTATGATCTGCTCCCCGGAGCGATCGATGATGCCGTGATAGTTCCGCTTATCTTCTCTGTCGCATGGAAATTCATTCCGGATCAGGTCAAAGATACAGTGGGAGCCAATACCGACGGCTTCAGATCAACAGTAAAAAAGCATAAGCGAAGAGCGATAATCATTGGTATTATTCTTGTACTGATGTATACCGCGCTTATCGGACTGATAATCTGGAGCGGAATTTCGATTGCAAATCGAAATAATTAGATATTCTGAAATCTTTCGAACAGGTCATCAAGATAATCCTGTTCCAGTTTCTCGCATCCGGCACTGAAAAGCATTCTGTTGACCATTACGATGGTTATATAGCCCTGTTCGTAATAATCGATATCAGTATCCTTCTGGAATTTATCTTTGACCTTATATTTGAGCCAGTAATAATCATCACGTCCGTCAAAACCTTTCTGGGCGCTCTCCACGTGAGATTTATGTCCCGGCTTCACCATTCTTATGCCTTTTACTTCGGACGGTATGCGTTCGGGATAATTTATATTGAGAAGGATATCCCTGGGAGTTTTTCCTTCCAGTACATCCTTGCAGATAAGTGCCGCAAAATCCGTTGCATACGGCAGATACTTGGGACTGCGGTACGGCATTGAGAATGCGATGGAAGGCAGATCCCTCAGATATCCCATCAGTGCAGCTGCAACTGTTCCTGAAAAAACGATATCATCGCCCAGATTGATGCCGTCATTGATTCCTGAAACCACCATCTCCACGGAATTTGGAAAAAGATGTTCATCTCCAACGACGATGCAGTCTCCTGGTGTTCCGTCAACAGCGTAGCAGGGAATAGATTGTTTTATCTGATCAGGAAATTCACTTACATGGATCGGTGCGCGCAGAGTAAGGTGAGTGCCGACTGCACTCATTTGTGATGTCGGGGCAACGATTCCTACTTCAGATACCGTCTTCAGTTTTCTTGCCAGTTCCCACAGATTGGGACTGTAAATTCCATCGTCATTAGCTAATAAAATCATGGAGTTATTCTAGCATATTAAAAAACGATTTAAAGCGGTTGGAATAGGTTCAGTTCCAGCGTCCATCATTCATCAGAACAACTTCCCCTGATTTCAGTGACTTCTGTATATCTATCGTGCGCTGGTTTCTTGAACCTTTATAACGGAGTTCAAGAGATCTCTGATCAAGGATGAAAGGCCCGTCGATCAGAACATCGCATAATGACAGCAGCTTATACTTCGGTGATTCTTTATCCTTTGTTAATTCCTCGAATGTATATCCTGAATACACTGCGATTTCAAGGTTTCCGGACTTCTTTATTTCTTCGACAAGTTCGATCAGTGCTTCCGGCTGTTCAAAAGGTTCTCCGCCGGTGAGTGTGATTCCGGAAAGCAGCGGATTACGCATGATAGCCTTTGTCAAGGTCTCGACAGTTGTGTCCTGTCCTCCATTCGGATCGTGCGTATGAGGGTTATGACACCCTGGACAATTGTGATGACAACCCTGGGTGAATATGGCATAACGCATTCCGGGTCCGTCAACGATCGAATCGTTGACAGTCCCGGCGATGCGGATGGTCCTAGACATTGTGCTTTACTCTGTCGTGTTCTTCTGCACGTTTTGCATCATTGAATCTTTCGAGTGTTCCGACCAGATAGCCGGTGATTCTTCGGATCCTTTCGAACTTGACATCGCCCTCAGTTCGTCCGCACTTCGGACAGGTGTCTCCGATGATGCCGTTGTAGCCGCAGACAGGATCGCGGTCTACAGGATGGTTGATGGAACCATAGCCGATTCCACTGTCATGCATATATCGTACCACTCTCTCGAATGCTTCAAGGTTCTGTGTCGGATCACCGTCCATTTCAACATAGGAGATGTGACCGGCATTGGTCAGAGCGTGGTAAGGAGCTTCGATCTTAATCTTATCGAAGGCGGAGATATTGTAATAAACGGGAACATGGAATGAATTGGTATAGTAATCCCGGTCAGTAACTCCGGGGATGATACCGTACTTTTTCTTGTCCATTCTGATAAATCGGCCGGAAAGACCTTCTGCAGGAGTGGCAAGAAGAGTGTAGTTCATGTGGGTGTCCTGGGATTTCTTATCAAGATACTGTCTCATGAAGGAAACGATTTCAATACCGAGGTTTCGGCTCTCAGCTGATTCACCGTGATGTTTGCCGGTAAGAGCGACCAGTGTTTCGGCAAGGCCAATGAAACCGACAGAAAGAGTGCCGTGCTTGAGTACTTCGCCGACTGTATCGTTGGGCCCAAGCTTTTCTGAATCGAGCCAGCAGCCTTGTCCCATCAGGAACGGGAAGTTCTTAACCTTCTTCTTGGCGATTATCTGGTATCTGTCATATAACTGCTTGGTTACAAGATCCATTTTTCTTTCGAGCTCTTCAAAGAACCAGTCAATGCTGCCGTGTGCACGGATTGCAATTCTGGGCAGGTTGATCGATGTGAATGACAGATTGCCTCTGCTATATGCAATTTCTCTGGTGGGATCATAAACATTGCCCAGCACTCTGGTTCTGCAGCCCATATAGGTTGCCTCTGTTTCAGGATGACCGGGTTTGTAATACTTCAGGTTGAAGGGAGCATCTATGAAGGAGAAGTTAGGGAACAGTCTCTTGGCTGATACTCTGCAGGCCAGTTTGAACATGTCGTAGTTGGGGTCGGCCTCGTTATAGTTGACGCCGTCCTTGACTTTGAAGATGTGGATCGGGAAGATAGGGGTTTCACCGTGTCCCAGACCGGCTTCTTCTGCAAGAAGGATGTTCTTAATGACCATTCTGCCTTCGGGAGTTATATCGGTGCCGTAGTTGATGGAAGAGAAAGGAGTCTGGGCACCTGCTCTTGAATGCATGGTGTTGAGATTGTGTACCAGTGCTTCCATTGCCTGATAAGTTTTCTTGTCAGTCTCTTTGAATGAAGTTTCGTAAGCGAATTTTGCCATTCGGTCGAATTCTTCTCCGGTCACTCCGAGTCCGGTTACAATGGTGCGCAGGGCATCAACGTATCTCTTGGACAGATCAATGGTGGGAACACAGCCGCTGATATCTGCTGCATCAGAGAAGATGGTTTCGGTGAAGCTGACATCAGGGCGGATAAGATCAAGAGCTTTTCGGAAATTATCTACATATGTTTTCTTGAAAGTTTTGGCAACGCCGGGAGCCATGAAATAATCGAATGCAGGGATGCTCTGTCCGCCGTGCTGGTCATTCTGGTTGGACTGAATGGCAATACAGGCAAGTGCCGCATAGCTCTGAATGTCATTGGGCGTTCTCAGGAAACCATGTCCTGTTGAGAAGCCGTTTTCAAAAAGCTTTGAAAGATCGATCTGACAGCATGTAGCGGTAAGAGTGTAGAAATCGAAGTCGTGGATGTGGATATCACCGCTGGTGTGTGCACGTCTCTGTTCTTCTGTAAGAACATACTTGGCATAATAATCCTTGGCGGCTTCAGAACCATACTTAAGCATGGTTCCCATGGCTGTATCACCGTCGATATTGGCGTTATCACGCTTGAGATCACTATCTTCTGCATCTGAGAATGTGATTTCGTTGAAGGTCTTCATAAGAGAAGTGTTCATTTCTCTTACTCTGGTTCGTTCTGCTCTGTAAAGAATATATCTCTTGGAGACCATGGCATAGCCATTGTCCATCAGAACTTCTTCGACCATATCCTGGATATCTTCTACTCCGGGAGGAGTTGAACCGAATTTTTCGATAAGTTTGGCTTCAACCTGTTTGGCCATTTGCTGGCTTTCACCTTGGTCTTCATGGGCGGATGCCGCAAGAGCTTTATGTATAGCTTGCTGAATTTTTGAAATGTCATAGTCAACATAGCGCCCGTCTCTCTTAACGATGCTGGTGATGGTTTTGACTGAGGATTGTGTTTCAGAAAGCATGTTACTCTCCTTTAATGATAGTGATGGGTGCATTTTACAATACTACATATAGTTAGTCAAAGTGACTTAAGGCACAAAATAATGGGATTTTGTATAAAAATATATTATTAAATAAAATATTTAACTGTTATGAAAACCAGTGATTTTGATTATGATCTTCCTGAAGAGCTTATAGCCCAGACTCCTATTGAGCCGAGGGATCAATCCCGTCTGCTGGTGATCGACCGTAAGACCGGTGGATTGACCCACCGTCATTTCTATGAAATTATCAATTATCTCGTTCCGGGAGATCTTCTCGTCATGAACGATTCGCGTGTTATCCCTGCCCGTCTGTATGGGACCAAACGCGGTACCGGAGCCAGCTGTGAAGTTCTTCTTCTGAAAAGATATGAGCTGAACCTATGGGAAGCGTTAGTCAGACCTGCAAAAAGACTGAAAGAAGGTACAGTCATCGATCTGGAAGGCGGTAAGGGAGTTACCTGTGAGATCGTGGAATCATTTGAGGAAGGACGTAAAAAAGTCAGACTTTCGGATGAAAAACAGATATATACACTGGGACATATGCCTCTTCCGCCGTATATCCATACTCCCCTGGCAAACGGGGAACGCTATCAGACTGTATATTCACATGATTACGGAAGCGTTGCGGCACCTACTGCAGGACTGCACTACACTCCTGAACTCCTTGATAAGATCCGTAATATGGGCATAGATACTGTATTTACAACTCTGCATGTGGGACTTGATACCTTCAGGCCTTTTACAGAAGAGGATCCTACACAGCACCATATCCATATGGAGTACGGACAGATCAGTGAGGAAGCCGCAGACAAGATATCGTCAGCCAAGGAAGAAGGACGCAGAGTCATATGTGTGGGAACTACTTCTGTCAGACTGGTGGAACATGCTGCACATCATAGTGTAAACAGAGTCGTCGATCCATTCTCCGGATGGGTGGACACCTTTATTCTGCCTGGTTTTGAATTCAAGGCGGTTGATGTTATGCAGACCAATTTCCATCTGCCCAAGTCATCACTGATAATGCTGGTCAGTGCTTTTGCAGGTCAGGATCTGATAAAGAAAGCCTACTCTGAAGCGATCAGAGAGCGATACAGGTTCTATTCTTTCGGAGATGC
>JAEESL010000087.1 GCA_016286345.1 Dehalococcoidales bacterium
AAGGTGACGAGAAATATATGATGCTCGACGCCTATTACAGAGAGAACCACTACAATCCGATACACAGATTAAAGAGTTCTATTTCTATCCTGCTTCAGATCCCGTTCTTTATGGCAGCTTATGATCTGTTAGGGGTTCGTGCCGCTAACAGTTTCAGGGGTGTCGATTTTTTATTTTTTACCGATCTCAGCATACCGGATAATTTTCTTGCGTTAGGCAGCATTGCGATCAATGTCATGCCGATATTGATGACGCTTATAAACATATTGGCAACATATATCTATACAAGGGGGCTTCCGGCCAAGACCATTCTGAGATCTCTGATACTCCCTTTGATATTCCTGATCGCGCTTTATAATTCGCCTTTGGCTCTCCTGTTGTACTGGACGATGAACAATCTCTATTCACTGGTCAAGACGATAATCATCAAGAATGCGCAAAAGCGCAGCGCGGAGGCTCAGCCGCTGAGCGGGAAAACAGAAACTGCCGGCCCGGCTTTAGGTCAAAGATCCGGTGCAGCGTTGTTTGTCCTCGCTGCTCTGTTCATGTCTGTCCTGACGGGACTGTTAATACCGCTTGCATATCTGAGCGCTTCCCCTGAAGAGTTCATCAACGTAACAGATCCGCAGAATCCGCTCCGTTATCTGTTGTCTTCATTCTTCGTTGCGGTCGGCTTCTTCGTTGTCTGGCCCGGTGTTTTCTTCTATCTTGCCAAACCGAAGCTGAGAAACGCTTTTACCATTCTGATGATAGCGGCTTCCGCATTCTCGGCAGTCGATTATCTGTTTTTCGGAACAAACACGGGAACGATCAATACCACACTGGTATTTGACCGCACACCCGAATACCCGGTATCGGATATGTTACTGAATGCACTTATAGTACTGATAATAATCGCTGTCTGTATCTTCGTTTCCAGGTTCAAAAAGGCATTAACCGTCGTGTTTGCTGCAGTCATCCTGACAACTCTTACCATATCCCTTATCAATGCAAAGAAAGTACAGGATTCCTATTCATTGGTCATCAGTCAGATCGATGTGTACAGAGATATGGAATCCCCCAAGATCACACTGTCTTCAACAGGCGATAATGTTATGGTCATAATGCTCGACAGGGCAGTCGCAGGTTATATCCCTTATGTTTTCAATGAGTATCCTGAGCTGAAGGAAAAGTTTGACGGCTTTGTCTATTATCCGAACACCGTGACTTTCGCGCAGAACACATTGAAGACCACGTCTGCTCTGTTCGGAGGATATGACTATACCCCTGAACAGATAGATGCGAGAGCTGATGAGACTCTGGCGGTAAAACATGACGAAGCGCTTAAAGTGCTGCCTGAGATCCTGAGCAAAGAAGGTTATGTTACTACTTTAATGGATCTTCCTTTTCCCGGATGGAATTGGAACGGGGACTATTCCTCATTTAAAGACATTGATAATTGCTTTGCATATTATCCGAAAGATTTCTACAACAGCAATTCAGAGGCAAGCATTAACGCAGAGACCAGAAGAAACCGCAATATGTTTATGTACAGTATCGTCAGATGCGCTCCGCTGTGCCTGCAGGGAATGATCTATGACGGCGGTGACTACCTCGCGGTCGGTGAAGATTATTACGGAATAATCGATGTTTTCGAGAACTATATGGTCCTGAAAAAACTCGAAGAAATGACCGTGCTCAGCGACGATTATCAGGGCAGTTTGTTCCTTATCGACAATGAGACCACACACGATGTAACAACCATCGTTGATTTCGATGGAGGGTATTATATTTCCGACGGAAGCAAAGAGTTGGAGGTCAGCACATTCTATCAGGCGGCCACTTACGAATGCCTGGTCATATCCATGGTCGAACTTGGTAATTATATGGATTACCTGAAAGAGAACGGTGTTTACGACAATACCAGGATTATAATCGTAAGCGACCATGGCGCGGATATCCAAATATTCGATGAACTGCAGTTCGAGGATGTAAACGGCGAATGGTATAACTGTCTGCTCATGGTAAAGGATTTCGAGTCTTCCGGATTTACAACGGACGATTCATTCATGACCAATGCTGACGTTCCTGCCATTGCATTGGACGGAATAGTGGAAGACCCCGTCAATCCGTACACTGGGAACCCGATAAATACTCTGCCCAAAAACGAAGGCGTGTTTGTCAGTTTCTCCGATTCTCCGGACGAGAAACTGTGGAATCCGAATCTGAATAACGGAAATACATTCTACTATGATGAAGATTGTATCTGGTTCAAGATCACGGGCGGAGACATTTTCGATGAGGATAACTGGGTTCCCATTGAAAAACCCGGAGCAAACGACCAATAAAACGACAAGGATGCTATAGTAAACTGTATGACAGAGAGAAAAGACACAAAGACGATGAAAGAGTAACAGGCAATGCAGCTATTTATGGAAAACATTCGGTTATATATTGATCCTGCAACGGGAAGCATGCTGTTTTCCGTGCTGCTGGGAGTATTCATAACAGCAGGATTTTTTTTGAGGATGCTGCTGATCAAGGCGAAGACTTTGATAGGCGGCAAATCCGCGACGACAAGCGCAGGCCATAAGGAGTATCTTCTTTTTTCTGATGACAAGAGATACTGGAACAACTTCATGCCTATCTTGAATGAGTTTGAGAAAAGGGAAATAGATGTTACTTTCTGGACCTCATCGGAAGATGATCCTGTCTTTTCCAAGGAATACAAATACGTTCATCCGGAATTCATCGGCAAGGGCAATAAGGCTTTTGTCAAACGGAATGCTGCCAGCGCAGATGTTCTGTTATCCACTACACCGGGCCTGGATGTATTGCAGTGGAAAAAATCTAAGGGCGTAAAGAAGTATGTCCACTTTTTCCATGAAGCCAGCACGGCCCTGGTATACAGAATGTTCCAGCTTGATTTCTATGATGTGGTGTTAACATCATCTGACTTCATGACAGAGGAGATAAGAAAACTCGAGAAAGTGCGTAAACTTCCGCCCAAAGAGATAAAAGTGGTGGGACTCCCGTATTTCGATGTGCTTGCAGAGAAGAAGAAAGCAGCTAAGGTCCCGGAAAAGACCAACATAGTCATACTTCTTGCTCCGTCGTGGGGAAAGACATGCCTGCTCTATAAATTGGGTGAGAAGCTTTTTGACAGCCTTATCGCCACCGGATATGAGATAGTGCTCCGTCCGCATCCCCAATCGTTTGAAGCAGACAAGGAGATTCTTGACAGGATCAG
>JAEESL010000028.1 GCA_016286345.1 Dehalococcoidales bacterium
CATCCAGTACGTCTACTCCTATACCTCCAATTCGACGTCCCTCATCTATCTGATATCTGCCCTCTGGGCCGGCAACGCCGGTTCCCTGCTCTTCTGGGCTTGGTTCGCATCCCTCCTCTGCTTCATGCTCATCAGGTCAAAACGTGAAGATACTCAGTCACTTATCGCACAGGCCATGCCCATCATGATGCTGGTCTCCGTGCTCTTCATAGCCTTGGTACTCATCGAGAATCCATTTGCTCCTGCTCAGCAGGCTTATACCGACGGACATGGTCTCAACCCCATGCTCGAACACTTCGCCATGATCCTGCATCCGCCTTGTCTACTCGCCGGCTATGTCATGCTGGCAGTGCCCTTTGCACTCGCAGTGTCTGCTCTGATCCAGAAGAGGACTGACGGATCCTGGGTCAACGCTTCACGTTCCTGGGCCCTCATGGCCTGGGTCCTGCTCGGCGCCGGCAACATCCTCGGTATGTGGTGGGCCTATGCCGAACTCGGATGGGGCGGCTACTGGGCCTGGGATCCCATCGAGAACAGCGGTCTCATGCCCTGGCTCCTGACCACTGCTTTCCTGCACTCCACCATGATCGAACGCCGCAGGAGCGGATTCAAGATCTGGAACATCCTGCTCATCATCTTCGCTTTCAACCTGACTATTTTTGGTGCATTCCTGTCCCGAAGCGATATCCTCAATTCAGTTCATTCCTACGGCAAGACGGCCATGAGCCCCGTCTTCGTCATCTTCCTCGTCATCGCTGTCGGACTGTCCTTATTCCTGCTCATCAGGAACCTAAAGCTCTATAAGACCAAATCTTCCGAAGATTCTGTTCTCTCTGTTGAGACCAGTTTCCTGCTCGTTAATATCGTCCTGGTAGCCGCCACTGTAGCTATCTGGATCGGCACCATGTATCCCTTCTTCACCGAACTCATCACCGGTACCCGCGTCGAACAGACCAAAGACTTCTTCCAGACCATCGCAGTGCCTCTCTTCGTCTTCACAGCCGTACTTGCCGGTGTCTGCGTAGTCCTCGGCTGGAAAAAACGCGATACCAAATCAATCAAGAAACCTCTCCTCATCCCCGCTGTAATGGCCGTCGTTGCCACCGTCATAATGATCATCATCGGCGGAAGCAAGTGGTATGTCATCGTGGCAGGCCTCGGCATCTTCTATATGATCTTCGCGACCATCTGGAAGTGGGCCCTCGACGTCAAAGCGGGAACGCAGAACGGAAAGGTCGATTTCATCCAGGCTTTCATTACGCTCTTCAAAACTAACCGCGCCCGATACGGCGCATATATCGCCCATATCGGTATGGCCGTCATGGCCCTCGGCATGATGATCTCCACTGTCTATCCCGTCTCCACTATGGCCACCATGAAGCCCGAACAAACAGTGACGATCAAAGATTATACGATTACCTACAACTCATTCGATGTCTACATGGACCAGCTGCCTAAGTCCGGTTCCGGCATGGGCAACCGCATCCATTACGGTGCCAACTTCGATGTCACGAAGGGCACCAAATTCGTAGGCCGTATCCATTCCGAAGTGATGTACTACCGCACTCAGGGACAGTATGTCTCCGAGATCGGCATCAAGAGCTCCTTCGGCGATGATATCTATATCAGCCTCGACAACTGGGATGACGACAAGACCGTATACGTCACGGTCAAGGTCAATCCTATGGTCATCTGGATCTGGATCGGCGGTGTCATCCTCATCCTCGGCGGACTGATATCCTTCAGCGCACCCGTCAAGAAAGAGCTAGCTGAACAAGAGTAATGTCGCACGTCATCGAATGCCAGAAGATATCCAAGCGCTTTGGGGGCAATCAGGTCCTCAAGGATCTTGATCTTACAGTCGATGCCGGAGAAAGTGTCGCTATACTGGGCCCTAACGGCACCGGTAAGTCCACTCTCATCCGCATACTGGCATCCGTCATGCGCCAGAGCGAAGGAAAAGTCCTCATCAACGGTTCCGAGATGAAGGATGAAGCCTTTGCGCTCCGCTCACAGATCGGTCTTTTGTCCCATACCGGTTATCTCTATACCAGTCTCTCGGCCGAAGAAAACTTAAAATTCTATGCCGAGATGTACAGTTTGAAAGATCCCGAGAAACGTATTGCAGAACTGTTGGAAAAAGTGGGACTCAGGACCCGCAGGTTCGACCGTGTCGCGACATTCTCCCGCGGCATGTCCCAGCGACTGGGGCTGGCACGCGCTTTATTACACAGCCCCAAGATCCTCCTTTTGGATGAACCTGAGACAGGTCTCGACCAGGAAGGTCTCGATCTCCTCTGGAGCATCATCAAGACCGATGATCCCGACCGTACAGTCGTCTTTACCAGTCACAATTTCAAGAGCACGGTACAGGCATGCTCCCGTCTCATCATCCTGAAAAAAGGCAAGATCGTCTATGACGCTCCCAAGGGAGACCTCACCGAAGACGGACTGCAGGCTTTATATCACGATGTGACAGGAGGGAAATCGTAATGAAGACCTTCTGGAAAGCCGCCTTCGCCATCGCGAAAAAAGATATCCTATTGGAACTCCGCAGCAAGGAGATCATCTCATCAGTCCTGCTCTTTGCTGTCCTTACCCTCGTCATATTCCATTTTGCATTCACTGCCGACCATGAGACCATGACCCAGATCGCACCGGGCATGCTGTGGGTGGCATTCTCATTCTCAGGCATCCTGTCTCTGAATCGGGCCTTCATTCCTGAAAAGGAAGACAACTGTATGGAAGGACTTCTCTCCTGCCCTGTAGGACGTGAAGCGATCTATATGGGCAAGTGTCTGGGAAGCTTCATCTTCATGCTCATCGTGGAAGCTGTGGTCATCCCGGTCTGCGCCATGCTCTTCAACGTCGATGTCTTCAACCCAATGATAATCTTCATAACACTGCTCGCCACCGTCGGATTCGTATCCGTCGGCATCATATTCTCAGCCCTTTCGGTCAATACCAGGGCCCGTGAGATGGTGCTCCCCATCCTCTTCCTGCCTATCATCGTACCCATAATCATTTGCGCCGTGTCATCATCATCGGCTATATTGGCAGGTGGAACATTTGAGGACATCAAACAGTATTTTCTTATCATCGTCGCATTCGACGTGATCTTCTTTACGGTGCCTTTAATGATATTCAAATATGTAGTGGAGGAATAAGAAGCACATGCGGACCAAAATAGCCTTAGCGCTTGGTGGTGTCCTAATGGTCGTGGCTCTCGTCATGGTCTTCATCGTGGTACCCACGGAAGCCACTATGGGCAACATCCAGCGCATCTTCTATTTCCATGTACCTGTAGCATGGAATGCTTTCTTCTCGTTCGGCGTTACCTTCGGTTTCAGTATCGCCTATCTCAAGACGAGAAACCCCAAATATGATTTCATCGCAGAATCTTCCGCCAGGATCGGTATCGTCTTCACGACCCTCATCCTTCTGACCGGTATGATCTGGGCCAAACCCATCTGGGGCGTCTGGTGGACCTGGGATGCCCGACTCACCAGCTCCTTCGTCATGTGGCTGGTCTACATCGCCTATTTCATCGTAAGGTCCTTTATTACAGAAGAGGAACGACGCTACCGATTCGGTTCCATCATCGGTATCCTCGGTTTCCTCAGCGTACCCATCGTGGCCATCAGCATCCAGCTGGCACCTACCACCCACCCCAAGGCCATGATCTTCAACGACGGTCTCCACGGCACCATGCTGGCGACTCTTCTCATCAGCATCTTCGCCATGTTCGTCGTCTATTTCCTGTTCGTCTTCCTGCAGTATGACAACTGCAAGGACGCCTATGAGATCGCTCAACTCAAGAAAAAACTACTGAAGGAGTCTGAATAATGGACAACCTCGGATATTTATTTGCAGCTTATACCATCATCTGGATCGGACTTGCCTATCTCGTATGGACCGCCATGCGCAAGCAGAAGGCCAACCGCAAAGAGATCGAAATCCTCAAAGAAAAGCTCGACGAACAGAAATAGTCATACCGCACATATTCAATGAAATAAAGCAGGGAAGGATTGTCGTCCTCCCTGCTTTTTTGTTTTAATAGTATCGATCATGGATATCGAACTGAGCTATATCGAAGAAGGATCGGGATTTCCTCTCGTGCTCCTGCATGGGAACGATGAGAGCAATGAATATTTTTCCCATCAGATCCCTTATTTCAAGGAATACTTCCGGGTAGTAGCTCCCGATACCAGAGGACACGGAAAATCCCCTCGCGGTGAAGCTCCCTTCACTATCAGTCAGTTTGCCGATGATCTGAGAGAATTCCTCATTTCAAAAAACATCATCAAAGCCCATATCCTGGGATTCTCCGACGGAGCCAACATCGCACTGGTCTTTGCACTGAAATATCCCGACATGGTGGAAAAGCTCATCCTTAACGGAGCCGACCTTGACCCCAGCGGTGTAAAAAGATCCGTCCAGTTCCCCATCGAAGTGGGTTACCGGATCGCCAAACGAGCTGCCAAATCCGACCCCAAAGCAAAACGGCGTGAGGAAATGCTTGGATTGATGGTGAATGACCCTAATATCGCACCTGAGAGCCTCGCAAAGCTTTTAATGCCGACTCTCGTCATCGTCGGAACCAATGACATGATAAAAGACAGCCATTCAAGACTGATAGCATCAAAGATCCCTAATTCCACCTTCAAAGTGATAAAAGGGGATCACTTCATTGCCAACAAAAATCCGGAACCGTTCAATGAAGAAGTCAGATCGTTCCTCTTGGGATGATCACTGAACTCTGAAGCTCTTCAGATATTTCCTTCTGTAGATGTAACCGATGATGGCACCGGCAACTATGCCGCCGAGATGGGCCTGCCACGCGACCCCACCCAAAAAGATGGATAACAGCACGCCGCCGCCAAGCAGCGCCACCCACAGAGGCATCTCGATTGGAATCGGAAAGATCATCACTCTCATCTTAGGCTGCAACACCGCCAAAGCGCCGCCCACAGCGAAGATGGCACCGGAAGCACCGATGGCATAGGAATAAGGAGAAAGGAACCATGCCCAGGTCGCAAAGAAGAGCGCTCCGACAACACCGCCGACGAGATAGATCAAAAGAAACTTCTTCTCATCGAGCATCCTGCACAAAGCCGTGCCGAACCAGTAGAGAGTATACATATTGAAGGCAAAGTGCCAGAAAGAAGTATGCACGAACATGTTGGTGATGAACTGCCACGGATGATAGAAAGAAAAAGCACTGACGGCCAAGTCAGGAACTTCTATGATCGAACCGGGCATAAAGAAATGACAGATATACACAAAAAGGTTGATAGCGATAATGATGATTACACTTTTATGAACGTTCAAATCTGCACTCCAATCTCTGTATGAGTAACTATAGCAATTAGGCACGAACACGTGCAAACTGACGTACAGTGCCGCTTCGATTGCAGGCAAAAGCATGACTTTATATAATTAAGATTGTTTTTCGTGGGGTTGTAGCTCAGTTGGTAGAGCATCGCGTTCGCATCGCGGGGGTCAGGGGTTCGAATCCCCTCAGCTCCATTTTTACCCAAAAAATCAATAGAATTATTATACCCGTTTCATCATCAAAATAGAAATAATTTTTACATTTACCCATACTTGTTCACTATTCATTCCATTTATTGACTGCACCCATTTTCAGGCACCGGTTGTTATATATGCTTTGCATAATATCTGTATTAGTAAAAAAAGAATTGTGCTACTATTTAACCAACATTCGAACATCGGAGAAATAATACCGTGCTGAAAATCGAACATCTTACAAAAAGCTATGGTGAAAAAAAGGCAGTTGACGACCTGTCACTGCATATCAATCAGGGAGAAATATATGGTTTTATCGGCCACAATGGTGCAGGTAAAACAACAACACTCAAATGCATTGCAGGTATCCAGCCTTTTGATCAGGGCGATATTTTTATTAACGGACATTCAATTAAAACAGACCCGACTGAATGTAAAAGATCACTTGCATATATTCCTGACAATCCGGATCTGTATGATTTTATGACCGGTATACAATTTCTTAATTTTGTAGCAGATATCTTTCAGGTATCAGTAACAGACCGTAAGGATAGAATAAAGAAATACGCTGATGTTTTTTCTCTTACAGATGATCTGAATCAATCCGTGGCCTCTTACTCCCATGGTATGAAACAGAAACTCGCAATCATTTCCGCACTCATTCATAATCCTGTAGTTATAGTCATGGATGAACCGTTTGTCGGGCTCGATCCCAAAGCCGCTCATTCCCTGAAACTGATCATGAGGGAGATATGTGACAACGGAGGCGCTATTTTCTTCTCCACGCATGTTCTTGAAGTAGCTGAAAAGTTATGCGACAAGATCTCGATTATTAAACAAGGGAAACTGATCAAATACGGAACCATGGAAGAAGTTAAAGGAGACACCTCCCTCGAAGACGTATTCCTTGAATTGGAGAGCTGAATTGTTTAAAGCCTTACTTAAAAAGCAGCTGATAGAATTAAGTTCGTTCATTATTCTGGACAGAAAAACCGGAAAGAAAAGAACCACCGGTAAATCTGTCATGTACATTTTGCTCTATCTGGTTCTGTTCTTCACCATCGGATTTACATTTTACGGGATGGGTGCAACTTTAGCTGAGGTTGCAGTCAGTTTTGATCTTGACTGGTTCTACTTTGCATTTGCAGGAATAATAACCCTCATGCTCGGTGTTTTCGGAGATGTTTTTAACACCTACAGTACAGTATACAGACCCAAAGACAACGATTTACTTCTGTCCATGCCAATCAAACCTTCAATGATTCTGACAGTCAGAATGTTCAGTGTATATTTAATCGGACTTCTGTATGAAGCAGCAGTAATGATTCCTATGTCGATTGCTTACTGGATGAACGCTGAAATAACTCCATTAAGGATCATTCTTCCGATACTGTTTCTGTTTATTCTTAATTTCCTTGTTATTTCAATAACATGTGTTCTCGGATGGATAGTTGCCATTGTTGCAAACAAACTGAAAAACAAGGCCATCGTTACTTCTGTAATGACCGTCGGGTTCATTGCCATTATCTACTTTTTGTCATACCAGATGCAGAATCTGGCTTATACACTTTCAGAAAACATTCAGGGCATCAGTTCGAGCATACAGACCAGCGTCTATCCCCTGTATGTCATGGGTAAAGGCGTAAGCGGAGATATTCCATTCTTCCTTCTCTTTACTTTGTTCTGTGTTTTAATTGCTGCAATAACACTGTATGTAATGTCACGTTCGTTCATTAAACTGGCGACAACTTCCCACAGTGAAAAGAAAAACAAGTATAAGGAACAGACAACAAAACAGAACAGCATTCAGAATGCCCTTGTTAAAAAAGAACTGCTGAAGTTCAGATCCAGTTCCGCATATCTTCTTAACAGCGGTCTCAGTCTTTTTATTCTTCCTGTGCTCGGGATTGTTGCCGTTGTAATGAAAAGTACAATCAATACAACATTGGGACAGGCATATGCAGAACTGCCTGCGCTTCAGAATGCAATGCCGGTTATTATTACTGCCGCTGTTTGTTTGACAGCAGGAATGGACACAATCGCCGCCCCTTCAGTATCACTTGAGGGCAAAAATCTCTGGATATTGAAATCAATGCCGATCCCCACATATGAAATCCTTCTTGCGAAACAGCAACCTCATGTGATCCTCAATTCCATTGCATCAGCAGTTGCAAGCATTCTGCTTGGAATAGCATTTAATTTTGATTTACCCATCATTATTTTCATGATTGTATGCACATCAGTATTCAATATGGTGACAGCTAAAATATGTATATTATTGGGACTGAAATTCGCAATCCTGTCATGGACAATGGAAGCAATAGCAATCAAACAGAATATCGGAACAATGCTCGCACTGTTTGCAGCTCTTGTTTTAACACTGATAATCGGCGGCGCTTATTTCGCAGTCATGAATAAGCTGACAGTCAATATCTATCTGATCATAGTGATCGCCGTTCTTGTTCTTGCTGCCAGATTGCTGGACAGAGTTATCAAAACAAAAGGTGTTGCATTATTCAACGCTCTGTAAACGAAATTTGTCACAGTACAAGTAATATAATTTTCTAAGATATGAAACTATCCAAGTCAAAATACTGTGAAATCTGGCAATGTCCCAAAATTGCCTGGATGAAAAAATACCGTGCTGAAGAAGAAGTCATAGATGACAGCGCCAGGCAGCGCATGGAAAGCGGTCGTATCGTCGGTGAATATGCCAGGCATCTTTTCGGAGAGAACTTCATCGATGTCACCGTAACCGACACTGACGGCCAGTCACTTAATCTTCCTGCCATGGTCACAAATACCAGAGAAGCCATGGAAAGCGGTGCTGAAACGATTTGTGAAGCGGCTTTTGCGTATAACAACATGTACTGTGCCGTTGATATTCTCAGAAAAGAAAACGGCGGATATGTGATCTATGAAGTGAAGAGCGCCACCGAAGAAAATCCGATATATTATGCAGATGTGGCATATCAGAAATATGTTCTTGGACACTGCGGGGTGAATGTCACCGGATCTCATCTCGTGTATCTGAATAATGAATATGTCTTTGACGGAACACTCAGGCTTAATGAATTATTTTGCATTTCCGATGATCTGGATACTACAGAAGAGGAATCAAAAATTGAGGATGTGATAGCTTCTGCTGAAGAAATAATAGACACAGACAGTGAGCCTGATATAGATCTGAATATTGGCTGCAAGAAGCCATACGATTGTTCTTTCTTTGCATACTGTTCAAGAAATCTTCCCAAGCCAAGCGTATTCAACCTTTACAGGCAATCATTCTCCAAAAAGCTTGATTACTATTATCAGAATAAAATATCCTACTTCGATCTTGTAAATGAACCGACCATTAAAAGCAAAATCAACAGGATGCAGATCGATCATATAATCAACAAAACAGAAATAACCATAAACAAAAAGGAAATATCTAAATTCCTTGAGCAAATGACTTTTCCTCTGTACTTTGTTGATTTTGAGACGATGCAGCCGGTTATTCCTGAATTTATCGGTACAAAGCCATATGCACAGATTCCATTCCAGTACTCTTTGCACATATGCACAGATTATGACGAAAGCCATATGATACACAGGGAATTCCTTGCTGAATCAGGAACAGACCCCAGACGTGCATTTGCAGAAAGCATATGCAGAGATATACCGATGGATGTTAATTCAGTGGTATATAACAAAGCTTTTGAGCAGACCAGGCTGAAAGAACTGGCTGAAACATTTCCTGATCTCAGCGAACATCTGAATAATATCGGTGATCATATCATCGATCTTCTTGTTCCGTTCAGTCAGGGAAATCTCTATACAACAGAAATGGGTGGATCATTCTCAATCAAGAGTGTTCTTCCTGCCCTGTATCCTGACGATCCGAAGCTGAACTATCATAATCTTGATGGCGTGCATAACGGAACAGAGGCAATGACAGTTTTCCCGAAGATATGCTCAATGTCTCCTGAAGAACAGGCTAAAACACGGCATAATCTTCTCAAATACTGCGAACTTGATACCTACGCAATGGTTAAAGTATGGCAGTATCTTTTAAAGTCAGTCAGATAACGATTTATTTTTTTGTCTGCGGTTCAGGTTACTTTTTCCTGCAGGATGCGACCATGAGATCAGGCAATGTTTTTTATCATTGCCAATAAGATCTTTTCGTCCTGATTTGATCAACGCTTCCCTGACGAGATCATAATTATCCGGATCTCTGTACTGAATCAATGCACGCTGCATTGCTTTTTCATGATATGTGGCTGGAATATAAACCTTTTTCATAGTTCTGGGATCAAGACCTGTATAGTACATACAGGTTGATATTGTTGAAGGCGTGGGATAAAAATCCTGCACTTGTTCAGGCATATATCCCATATCCCTTACGCTTTCAGCCAGTGCAATTGCATCGTTAAGGGTTGAACCAGGATGTGATGAAATAAGATATGGGACTATATACTGTTTCAAATGAAGAGATTCATTGATGGTTTTGAATCTTTCGCAGAATTCATCATAAACTTTTTTACCGGGCTTACCCATAAGCTGCAGAACATTATCAGAAATGTGTTCGGGAGCTACTCTGAGCTGTCCGCTGATATGATATCTGCATAGCTCTCTGAAAAATGTTTCGTCTTTGTCAGCAATCAGATAATCAAACCTTAATCCTGATCTTACAAATACTTTTTTAACTCCGGGAAGAGATCTTAACTCTCTTAACAGTTTCAAATAATCGCTGTGATCGACCACAAGATTCTTGCACATATGCGGGTACAGACACTGCTTATCGGAACACACCCCGTGTGTGATCTGTTTATCACAAGCAGGTCTTCTGAATTCAGCTGTCGGACCGCCGACATCATGTATATAACCTTTGAAGTCATTGTCTTCTGTAAGTATCCTTGCTTCTCTGATCAGGGACTCATGGCTTCTTGCCTGCACTACCCGTCCCTCATGGAAAGCAAGAGAACAAAAACTGCACCCTCCGTAACAACCACGGTTACTGGTAAGTGAAAACTTTATTTCCTGTATGGCAGGTACTCCGCCAAGTTTTTCATAGGAAGGATGATAATTCCGCATATAAGGAAGTTCATATATTTCATCCATTTCCTCCATAGTAAGCGGTGCGGCAGGAGGGTTCTGGACGATATATCTTTTTTCACCGTATTTCTCAGTAAGGACCTTTGCTGTAATTGAATCCGTATTAAGATACTGGATATTGAAACTGACGGCATATTCTTTCTTATCAGCCATCATTGCATCGAAATCAGGAAGTTCGACATGTGGAAGTTCAATGGAACCGATTTCCCTTGTCTTATAGACAGTACCTCTCACAAAGGTTATATCAGAAACAGCAAGGCCTTTATTCAGTGAATCTGCAATTTCAATTATTGCATGTTCCCCCATGCCATAAACCAGAATATCCGCTCCTGAATCCATCAGAATCGATCGTTTAAGTTTATCTGACCAGTAATCATAATGAGCAAGTCTTCTCAGACTTGCCTCTATTCCGCCAATGATAACCGGAACATCGTTGAATTTCTTCTTGAGCATATTGCAGTAAACAAGCGTTGCTCTGTCAGGACGTTTTCCGATTATTCCTCCCGGAGTATATGCATCTGAATGACGTCTCTTTTTGTTTACCGTGTAGTGATTGACCATGGAGTCCATATTGCCTGCAGATACAAGAAAACCCAGTCTGGGTCTTCCCAGCACAGCAATACTGTCTTCATCGTGCCAGTCAGGCTGCGGAATGATACCTACCCTGTAGCCTCTGGATTCCAGAAGTCTGGAAATAATTGCCATACCAAAAGAAGAATGGTCAACATATGCATCTCCTGAAACGAAGATGAAATCAGCCTGATCCCAGCCCCGTTTTTCCATATCTTTTTTTGTTATCGGCAAAAAATCATTCATATCCATTAGATTTTACTATACTTGGTTTTGATTTTTTAACCTTATTCCACATGCAAAACAACAATGTAGTACAATATTAAAACTGTCTGTCATGAAATGTGAGACATTTGGGACAGACAATGATAGAGAGAATGGAGTCCAGTCCTATGAGAATGTCTAAATTATTTGGCAAGCGGCTTAAGGAAATCCCTGCAGATGCAGAAGTCGCCAGCCATCAGCTAATGATCCGCGGAGGATATATCACCCAGTTGGCAGCAGGTATTTATTCATATCTCCCGCTGGCCTGGAAGACCCTTAATAAGATCGAAAGAATTATCCGACAGGAAATGGATGCTGCTGAAGGTCAGGAGCTTCATCTTCCTGCACTTCAGCCTGTTGAACTCTGGCAGCAGTCAGGACGAGAAGCACCTTTCGGAGACAATCTGTTTCATCTTACAGACCGTAAGAACCATGTTATGGTTCTTGCCCCTACTCATGAGGAAGCGATCGCATCACTGGTTGCCCAGCATGTACGAAGTTACCGTGACCTGCCCTTAAGACTTTACCAGATCCAGACAAAATTCAGAGATGAACCCAGACCCAGAGCAGGACTTATCCGTGTCCGAGAATTTGCCATGAAGGATCTTTATTCATTTGATAACTCAGAAGAAGGTCTTGATGCCGCATATTTAGATATGGTCAAGGCGTATAAGAAAATATATTCCAGATGCGGTCTTTCAACTATTCTGATCGATGCTGACAGCGGTGCCATCGGCGGCAAAGATTCACAGGAATTCATGGCAATAACTGATATCGGTGAAGATGAAATCCTCATTTGTTCGTCCTGCTACTATTCTGCAAACGTTGAAAAGGCCGTTTGCATCAAAGAACGTGCAGAAGAGACTCCCATACTCGAGATGGAAGAAGTCGAAACACCCGGAATGAAGACTATCGAGGAAGTCTGTCAGTTCCTTGGAACAGATCCCAAGAATTCATACAAAGCTGTATTTTATATGGCTGATAACAAATTCATATTTGTAATCATCAGAGGCGATCTTGAAGTCAACGAAACAAAGCTTCAGAAAGTCTTAAAATGCAATAATCTCAGAATGGCAACCAACGAAGAGATAGCCGCCATGGGAATCGTTCCCGGATATGCCTCCCCGGTCGGCGATGTATATCATAACCATGTAGCTCTCGGTATCACCATCGTTGCCGATGATTCCGTTGATATGGGCACCAACTTTGTTGCCGGTGCAAACAAAGAGGGATATCACCTGAAGAACGTCAACTACAGACGTGATTTCACTGCTGATATCATGGCAGACATCGCAAATGTCAGAGCCGGTGACAGATGTCCGAAATGCAACGGCACATTCATGACACAGCACGGCATGGAAGTCGGTCATGTATTCAAACTTGGCACAAAGATATCAAGTTCAATGAATGCAAACTTCACCGATAAAGATGGCGGAACTCACCCAATCTATATGGGTTGTTACGGTATCGGTGTCGGCAGACTCATGGCAGCAATAGTCGAACAGAACCATGACGACAAAGGCATTGTCTGGCCAATGTCGGTTTCTCCATACCAGGTTCATCTGGTACTGGTCAACAAAGACGGAGGAGAAACAGAGGAAACTGCAGACAAACTGTATGAGACTCTAACAAACGCAGGCATTGAAGTCCTTTATGATGACAGAAATGAAACTGCCGGAATCAAGTTCAATGATGCAGATCTGATCGGTATTCCTCTCAGACTGACAGTAAGCCAGCGATCACTGCAAAACGGTGGTATAGAATTCAAGGCTCGCAAATCAGATACAAAGGAAATCATTGCTGTAGACAATGCAGTCAATTTCATTCAGGACAAAATAAACGGTTAGTTAATCTTTTTTTGAACTGATTTTTTCTATATTGGCTGAAAGTACTTTCAGCCAATATTTTTATAAGCTATTCTCTTTAATAGAACAGGAGTTTATGAAAATGGCAGTAAAAAAAACATCAAAGGAACACAAGGCAGGCAAATATCCTGTCAAGTGGGATCTGACTGATATCTATAAGGATGAAAATGCCTGGAACAAAGATTACGACCGGGCAATTGAAATAATTAATACTTTTGATCAGTTCAAAGGAAAGCTCAACAATGTCAGAAGCATTAACGCTTTAATAAAAGCAGTAGATGACGGAGAGTTCTCAATAATACTGAACAAACTGTTTATATATGCAGAACTTGGAAGCAGCCTGGACCCGTCAGAGAAACTGTATTTGAATATGATAGCCAAACTGAACAGGCTTCAGGTACTTGCCAGGACTCATACTGCATTCATTGACGCCGAATTGTTCGCAAATTCCCAGGAAAAGAGAGTTAAGTTTTTTAACAGCCCGTCTCTGAAGAAATATGCTTATTCCTTCAGACGATTCACTGATCCTGAAACAGTAATATACAGTGAGGAAACGAATACTGCTCTTGCGAAAGTCAGATCAGTATTCGGACAGTCGGATCAGATCTACTCCATCCTTCTTGATGCAGATACAGTCAAACCTACCATAAAAATGCCTGACGGATCGGAAAAAACGCTCAATGATTCTCTGTTTGATGAGATCAAGTATGGCGACTATAAGCGAAGCTTCAAGATCAAAGCAGAGAATTTATATTATTCATCCACAAAACAGAGCATTCATACTTTTACGGCACTGTTGAACTCAAAATTGCTTGAATATTTTGCAGAAGCTCAGCTCGAAAAGAAAGAGAGTACTCTTGCATTAGCACTTAAATCTAATGATATCGAGAAGGAAATATTCGATAAGATCATAGAGACCGCCAGGAAGATGCTGCCCGATTTTCACAGATTCTGTGAGATACATAAGAAAGGTCTCAAGATAGACAAGCAGTATTATTTTGATGTTTCCGGATATGTCTCCAAATACAATGCGAAAATATCCTATGATGATGCGGTAGATGAGATCAAGAAGGCCTTGGCCGTAATGGGGGATGACTATATCAAAGTATTCAGTGAAATAATAGAAAGTCCCCATGTCGATGTTTACTCAGATAAGAAAAAGCGTGAAGGCGGATTTATGACTTCCTGCAGCAATCCTGATATCCTTCCGTACATTCTGCTTAATTATTCAGGCTATGCTAAAGAAGCCAGCACTGTAGCCCACGAAATGGGTCATGCCGTTTACGGATACCTTTCGGAGCATAATCCCTCAAACAACATGACCAATAACAATCCTTCAATCTTTACTCATGAAATCGCCTCAACCAACAATGAGTTCCTTTATTACAGCTATATGATGCAGCACGCTGCCACCAAGGATGAGAAGCTGTTTTATCTTGAGAATATACTGACACTCATCAATGGAACAGTCATTAGACAGATCATGTACACAGAATTTGAACAATACATTTACGGAATAGTTGAATCAGGCAATGCACTGGATGCAGACATTCTCTGTGATAAATGGATGGAACTGAACAAGGAATACTACGGCAGCAGTGTAACATTCAGTGAAAACATGCGTTACAGATGGGCGGCAATACCTCATTTCTACTATGGATACTACGTTTACAAATATGCAACTTCAGCTACCTACTCTGCAATAATCTCCCGTCATATCCTGAGCGGTGATAAGAAAGTTACTGACAATTATAAGAAAATGCTTACAAAAGGCAGCTCAGAAAAGCCTTCAGAACTTCTTAAAGAAGTAGGAATAAACGTATTAGACGCAAAGCCATACAAGGATATGGTTAGATATTACAAGGATTTAGTCGATACATATGCCGAGTTGATTGGTTAGTGAGGGACATTATGGATTACGCAATAATCAATGCCAAGATACTTAACGGACACATCGATATGGAACCGGTGACCGGAAAAGCGGTCATTGTTGAATCAGGTTTCATCAAGGACATCATTGATGAAAATGATGTTCCTTCAGATTTCAAGGCATTCAATATGAGCGGTTGCTATTTGCTGCCCGGGCTGACAAATCTCAGTGCCACTTACCCTGCTCAGAAAAGTTCATACAAAAAGGAAAAGGCATTAGCAAAATTATTGCTTGGTAAAAAATATAATGACAGCCTTGTTGAAAGTCTTGCAATGCAGGAAATGCTTACCGGTGTTACCACAATAAGAACAACTGCATCTACGAATGAAGCAACGGTAACTCTGAGAAATACTCTTGATAACAGTATATACAAAGGTCCCCGTATTATATTATCCGATTGCACAATCGATCCGGATGAAATAAGTGATATAGAGAAGATTTCAGATTATCTGGCAGAAAACAATTACAAAGGTATCAGACTGATAATAAAGGAATCCTCTTCTCCTGAAAAAATCAGAAGCATATGCAACAAAGCGCATGAGATGAACTGTAAGGTTGCTGCCGTTGCAGAGAGTTCAAAAGCATTGGATTCAGCGTTATCAAACTGTGTTGATACAGTAGAAAGTGATGTCGAACTCAAAGCAGAAGCAATTGAAATGATGAAAAAGAACGGAATTGCGTATGTAACTTCTTTTTCACCTTCATTTATCGCGTCGAACATTGATAAATCATTCACAAAGCTCAGTCCCAATGAAATACAGAACAATAAAGAAAAGCTCGAAACAATTAAAAAGAATTCCCTGCTATGTATCGAAAACGGAATTGAAGTGGGAATAGGATC
>JAEESL010000004.1 GCA_016286345.1 Dehalococcoidales bacterium
AACCCCAAAAAGCACTTTATGATTATATAGATTTGAATAAAGAAGTGCAAAAAGAAAGAAGGATTGATTTCCAATGTCAACTTGTTTTATTAACAGCTTCTTGTTTAAATACAAAATCAACAGTTTAGTCATCAGTTATGCATGTGATCTGACCCGCGATGATATGGCTGCTATTAAAATATCGAAGGTTTCCAAAGAGAAGAATGAATTAATAAAGAAAGAAGTAGACCCTGAAATCGTAACCAGTATTGAACGTATTATCCGCGATAACAGGGCGAACTTATGGACAGATGAACCTCTGGCCGAATCAGCTCAGAAGTCTTTGATAAAATACAGTCTCCAGGTCAGCTGCGACAGCGGACATAACCTTAAATGCAATAATGAAGAGTATGGATCTCTTCCGGATACTTTCCTTAATTTCTGTACTGACATTGATGTGCTTTTTACTAAAGCCTGATAACTTATTGTTTTATTAATGTATTCCTACTGCTAAAATCATATAAAAATAGATGAGGTCAATTTCGTATGACAAGTGTCATCGTCATTATTGCAATAAACTTATTTATCTTTATATGCGCACAGTTTGTTCCTGACAATATCATTTATGATCTGTGTGTCAGCCGTGCATCATTTACTCATCCATGGCAGTTTATTACCAGTATGTTCCTGCATACGGAGTTTTTTCATATTCTGGGCAATATGTATACTCTTTATTTTTTCGGAACGGCAATATGCAGGTTACTTGATGAAAAGAAATTCCTTCTCATTTATTTCATAGGCGGTATTGCAGGCGGCATTTTCTTTGCTTTGCTTGCTCCTCACTACAGCATTGCTCTCGGTGCCAGCGGTGCTATCTTTGCCGTAGGTGCGGCTCTGGCGGTACTGCAGCCTAAGATGAAGGTCATGGTATTCCCGATTCCTGTCCAGATGCCGTTATGGGTCGCATTGCTGGGTGGCGGTATACTGATTTCTTTTCTGATGTCCAATATTGCCTGGCAGGCACATCTCGGCGGTGCTGTGGCAGGGGCTTTGTTTGGTTTGTATTACAGGAAAAAGTATCTTAAATCTTTCAGATATTACAATTAACAAAAAAGGCGAACTGCAGTTCGCCTTTTTGATCTGTTCTTAGTTATTTACTATTTTTCAATTTTGTCTTTGAGGGTTTCGATTTCCTGTCGGTTTTTCTTCTGTTTTCGCATTATATCAAAAACAAGAACACATAAACCGATCCAGATAAGTGTGTAAGCAGCGAATAAATATCCTAAATTATCCATTAGTCATTCTCCTTTAAAAGTCTTTTCTTCATTCTTGCAATTTCATATTCATCTGTTCTCAGATCGTAGTAGAGGAACATGAAAAGGAAATAGACTGCAAACATAGCGGCAATTGAAAGGAGTAGTGTAAGCAGCATCGTTCCATGAAGGCCGTCGTTGAAGATCATTGCTTTTGGATGGGTGGTAGGTGCCAGCTGGATGCTAAGGGCGACGATGGGAATATCAATGAAACCGACAATGCCGATGATTGAACCGAATCTGTATTTTTTCTCTTCTTCAGAGATATATGATCTGATTATAAAGTAAGCAAGATAGATCAGCCACATTACAAGTGAACTTGTAAGCCTGGCGTCCCATGTCCACCAAACGCCCCAGATAGGCTTTGCCCAGATCATTCCGGTAAGAAGGATCAATGTGGCAAATACAAGGCCTATTTTTGCGGATGATTCAGCAATAAAATCATATTTGGGGTTACGGGTCTTCAGATAAACTATTCCAAAGACAAATGTTACAAAGAATGAGAAAAATGCATTCCATGCAACCGGGACGTGGAAATAGAAGATACGTTGAATATTGCCCATAGTGGCTTCTGTAGGACAAACAATAAAAACCATGACAAGCGCAACAATAATCATTACTGCGCTTATACCGAATGCAATAAGTGTTCTACGTCGCATAACTCCTCCTTATTCTTCAACAATATATCTAAATAAAATAAACGGGACTGTAACAAAGATGATGTCAAATGCCACAATAATCAGCATGTATTGTGTGATATCACTGAATTTGCCTCCGTCGAGAATGACGGATGTCGCAGATACGGCGGCGATAATCAGTGGTACCACTGTGGGAAGAAACAGAATAGGGAGTACCATTTCCCGTGCTCTCGTATTGACTGCAAGCGCTGAGAAAAGTATTCCTATCGAAACAAATCCGATCGTGGCAAGTAAAGTGACAAGAATAACAATGGGATTGATAACTGATACATTATATAAAAGTGTAAAAACAGGGAAGACAACGATTTCTATGATCAGCATGAAAACAATGCTGCCTATTGCCTTGCCCAGGAAAATCGCATCCCTGCTTACAGGGCTTGCAAGAAGACCTTCCATACAGTTATCTTCTTTTTCAGAAATAAAGGCTCTGTTGATGGATAAGACACCTGAAAACGCAAACGCCACCCATAACATACCGGGAGCAAGCGAAAGAATTGTTTTCTGATCAGCTGTGAAAGCAAAATGGAAAATGATAAGTGTCAGAACAGCAAACAGCAGAACAGAGGAAATAATCTCTCTGTTTCTAAGTTCGGAAATAACATCCTTTTTTGCTATTGCGAAGACTGCTTTCCAGTAGTTCATTTTTTGCCTTCGTTGACTTCACTGTATATTTTTTCCAGATCACTCTCTGTGATGCCGTTATTATCCTGTCGGTGAACAACAGATCCCTTTTTCATGATTATAAATTCATCACAGATTTTTACAGTGCTCTGAAAATTATGACTTGTAAAAATAACTGTTCTTTCTGTATCGTCTGTTCTGACGATTTCCCATAACAGCTCCATGCTGTCACGGTCCAGTCCTGTTTCCGGTTCATCCAGCAAAAGAATAGACGGCTGATGTAAAAGAGCTCTCGCCAGACTCAGCCGCTGTGTCATACCGCGCGAATATGTTCCGACACGATCGTTCCTTCTGTCATACAGATTTACTTTTTTCAGTATCTCATCGATCCGTTTGTCCGGATCCTTTAAATTGTAAAGGCTGGAATAGAACTTCAGATTCTCCTTTGCGGACAGATTTGAATACAGGTAACTGTTATGAGACAGTAAACCAATCTTGCTTCGCAGTAAAGTGTCATCTTCTTTCAGTTCTTTGCCGTCGATGAAGACTTTACCTTCAGTAGGGTGCATGATGGTTGACAGTACTCTGATAAGCGTACTTTTTCCGGCTCCGTTATGACCAAGGATTGCAAGTATTCTGTTTTTGTCTACGGATAGATTGACGTTTTTAAGGGCTTTAAAATCCCCAAACCGTTTTGTTAAATCCTTACACTCTATCGCATATGACATCTGAATAATGTTGCCTTATCTTTCCTTGGAGAATGCAACCAATCCGCCCAGGACAAGAATGATACCGCCGATCCAGATCCACAGTACTCCGGGATTGACTTTAACTGAGATAGTGGAAGTATTATCATCCCAGTCATCCAAACTGATGTATATATCATCAATGAGTGTGGATCTGATTCCTATCTCTGATACCCACTGGGCCTGGCTTCTGTAGAATGATCTGTGAGGAGTTATTCTGCCGACGTATTTGCCATTCTTGGTGACATCATAGAATGCGTAATAGTTTATCTTGTTACCCATTCCTCCGCCTTCAGGTATCTGATCCATCGATAACTGCATTCCATCAAAGGTTATTTCATAATTGCTGACTGTAAGTGATTCACCTATCGCCAGAGTATTTGATTCGCTTTCAGGGAAAACAGTTGATGCCATGATACCGAGAGCCATAATGGCAATACCAATGTGTGCAAGATAAGAACCATATCGCGGTCTGTTTGTCTTGAATAAATTGCCAAGGGCTTCAAAGACGGTCTTATTTGTACCGCTGGCAGCCGTTTTGATATCCATGATCCATTTCCAGATGGTGCTGGCAATCATATAGAAGAATGCAAATCCGCTTACAATTACATACCATTTTGTCCAGCCAATGAAAGCCATGACAACAGATGCGGCAATTGCTACCAGAACAGGGACCAGAATATCAAGTTTCATTTCTTTTGCAGATTTCTTCTTGAAATCAAACATAATGCCGATTCCGGCGATTACAGCCAGTATTACAAATAAAGGTACATTTACTGTCTGGAAGAACGCCTTGGTCTGTTCAATTCGTCTGCCTGTCAGGATTTCTGAGAAGAAAGGATACATTGTGCCAACCCAGGTAGCGAATGTTGAAAGAGAAAGAAGTACATTTACCAAAAGGAATGAAGTATCTGAAGAGAAGAAACTGTCTTCTTCTGATGTTGTCTTATATAGTTTTTTGTTTCTGATAAGTAAAGTCAGGGAAACACCAAGTGAAATAATCAGGAATACAAGGAAAGCAGGACCCATTGCGGTCGATCCGAATGAGTGAACTGATTCCAGAATGTCGCTTCTGGAAAGAAATGCGCCAAACATTGTCATATTGAATGCAAAAATGATAAGGACATAATTCCAGATCTTGAAGGAATTGCGTCTCTTTTCCATGAGAGATGAATGGAGGAAAGCAGTGGCAAGCAGCCATGGCATCAGACCGCTGTTCTCAACAGGATCCCAGGCCCAGTAGCCACCCCAGCCGAGTTCCACATAAGCCCACCACATACCGAGAATGTTACCGGCTCCGAGGAATAACCATCCAAGCAGAGCCCATGGACGTGCTTCTGTAATCCAAAGACTGTCAGTTCTTTTCTGTATAAGAGAAGAGACTGCAAGAGCAAATGGTACTGCAAGCAGTACATAACCTATCAACAATAGGGGAGGATGCAGGATCATTGCTATGTTTTCAAGGAGAGGGTTAAGACCGTGACCATTGGTGTACGGCATAGCTGCGGGAGTGAACGGGTTAGCTGAAAAAATAAGTACAATAAACAAAATATTGACCAGGAGCATTACAGGCATTGCCTGGGGAACTAATTCTTTAAGCCCCGGTCTCTTGATCTTAATAAGAAGGAAACTCAACAGACTGCATATCCATGCCCATATAAGAAGTGCACCTGCATTACCTGCCCACAGAGCTGTAATCTTGTAAATAAGGGCTGTTTCATTTGATGTGTATTGATATACATATTGCAGGGTATAATTGTCTGCGATAAGTGCTATCAGAAGCAGAAGCTCAGAGAGTGTTAAAATCGCAAAGATGGTTTTTATGCCAAATTCCGCATATTTGTTCAGTACAGTGGTATCCTTCTTTTTGTTCCATGACATAAAATAAAGAACACCTGTCATTACTGACACTATAAGTGCAATGACCAGCAGCAGATTTCCTAATGTACTCATTGATTTATTCTCCTAAACTGCAGGTTCATATTTAGATGAGCATTTGACGATTAATTCATTTGCAATGAAAGTTGCTGTATTAGGATCGTACTTTCCTGCGGCAACAACTTCATTGCCGATTTTGAATGTATCAGGAATTGAGCCTTCATAATAAGCATTAAGAACCAAGGATTCATCATTCATATCAGTGAGGACAAATGCCACTGAATTCTTATCTCTTTCTTCAGACAAAAGGGTTCCATTGACTTTGGTGTTATGCATCTGCTGTTCAACAGTCTGTGACAAAAAATCACCGACTTCATAATAATATGCATTATCACCCATAAAATAAGCATATCCGAGTACTGCAATTGCAAACGCAACTGCTACTGATGAAATTACAATCGTTTTTGATTTCATTTCTTTGTCCTCACAATCATTTTGTCATTATATCACATTAATATTTACACGTGTTCAATCTGGTGTTCTTTGATATCGTCCAGAAGCTCATACAACAGTGTATACAGCTGACCGGCTTTTTCCGGAGATAAGCTGATACAATTTTTCATGGAATCCGGGATGGTTGCGGCTTTCTCCCGCATTTCCCATCCTTTTGATGTCAGTCTAATTTTAACAATACGTTCGTCTGATAACTCCCGTGATTTGGTGATGTAACCATTTGATTCCATTCTTTTCAGCAATGGTGTCAGAGTACTGTTATTTAGATACAACTTTTCTCCAAGATCACCGACGGTTATATCATCTTTTTCCCAAAGAACCATGAAGACAATGTATTCTGTATAGGTTAGTCCGAGTGGTTTGAATGCCGGGTTATACAGATTTACAACCTGTCGTGCAGCTGCATAAAGAGGAAAACATAACTGATTTTCCAGCTTAAGCTTTAGATACTGATCCATTCGAAATCTCCGAAATTATATTCATAAATATACGTTTATAATATATACGTATGTATCAAATACGTCAAGACTTAAATCATTGAATCGGGTGATTCACTGAGACCTGATGGCAATAAAAAAACCGCTAGTGGTGTAGCGGTTTTTTTATCAATATTCAATTGTAATGATTATTAGATATTTGAAATATCGGTCAAATCATGGCACATAGTGCACATATCATTACTATATGCCTTGTGGTTATCAGGAAGTGCACCAGCAACAGCACCGGTATGACACTTTCCTGCAAGTGATACATCGAAGTTTGAGTGATCAGGAACAACTTTGTTGGGAAGTGCTTCGATGTTAGTTACATCATGACACAACACACACAGGTCAGTAGTAAAGTCTTTATGGCTTTCTGGAACAGCACTGGCCGATGAACCATCGTGGCATGCAGCACAAAGATCGCCGGAAGTGTATGAGGCGTGGCTGGGTGTTGGTTCAGGTCCGGATGTAGGAGGATTGGTTGTGGGAGGAGTTGTTGTAGGTCCCTGTGATGTAGGAGGATTGGTTGTGGGAGGAGTGGAAGTTTTCTTACCGCTACATGCAACAGAGAACAGTGAAAGAACCAATACTGTCACAGCAATGACTGTCAAAAGCTTTTTCATTTTGTCCGTACATTCATCCTTTCTTTAGATTTTACAATTTTCTATTCTAACAAACTCTTATCGTGTAGACAAGTACAGCTATTTTTTAAACAATCTTATTATTCCATCAATGATGAGTATTAGATATTACCAATGTCACATTTTTCCAGAACAGCAGGCAAATAAAAAGGCCCTTCAGACGAAGGGCCTTTAATAACATATGCTTTAGATATTAGATGTTTGTAATATCGTTAATATCGTGGCAGGCGAAGCACATATCGTTGTTGTATGCCTTGTGATTGTCAGGCATTGCATTTGCAGCTGATCCATCGTGACAAGTTGCACAGATTGCAGGATCAGTGAAGGTTGAGTGATCAGGAACTGTCTGAGGATTTTCGATATCGTTTACATCGTGACAATTGAAACACTGATCAACAGAGTAGCCTGCATGATTCTCAGGGAGTGCATTTGCAGCTTTGCCGTTGTGGCAGGTTGCACAGGTTGAAGGATCAGTGAATGCAGTGTGATCAGGCAGTGTCTTAGGATTCTCGATATCTTTAATATCATGGCAGGCGAAGCACATATCAGTTGCGAAAGCTGAGTGATCAGGGGTAGTGGGGAGAGCGCCTGCGGCTGAGCCGTCATGACATGTTGCACAGATTGCGGGATTAGTGAATCCGGAGTGATCAGGAGTGGATTTAGGATTCTTGATGTCGTTCATATCATGGCAGTTGAAACACTTTGATTTGTCATATCCGGCATGATCTGCAGGAAGGGCATGAGCATAGCTGCCGTTGTGACATACTTCACAGTTGGCTGCTGAAGTGAATTTTGAATGATCAGGTGTAACTGCACTGTTAGGAAGTTTTTTGATGTCCTTGGTGTCATGACAAATCAGACACTGAGCTGCAGTGTACTTGCTGTGATCTGCAGGAAGTGCTGATGCTTGTTTTCCATCATGGCAGTAAGCACAGCCGTCACCAGTGGTCATCTGGGTGTGATCATACATACCGGAAGGATTATCAATTGTATGACACTGTCCGCAGTCCTGGTTGGTATACTGTGAGTGATCAAGACCGCTCATAGCGGTAGCACCGGCATGACATGCATTGCAGTCTCTGAAGAGCCATTCAGGGCTGTGAGGACCACCGTTCATCGATTTGTTGCCACAAGCAGTGGCGCCCAAAGCCAATGCTGCGATAAGGAGTAAACCGAAAATTACTTTTTTGTTAGTTTTCATATTTGTATCTCCTTATCTTCCTCTCAATTTGTCATACCAAACCAAGAAGTGATGTTTGGTATCTTCCAGGGTCATATCAAATGTCCACCAGGACCAGAATGAAGCCCAGTGACCAAGAATTACGACGATCATTACGTGAACACAGGTGTAGAAGATAATGAAAATACCGAAATAGTCATGGAGAATGGTAGCAATACCATCAATGATAGCCGGCATGCTAATGAGATGTGCACCAAACTTGACTGCACCGGATAAGAAACAAACAACACCGATTAAGAAGTAAGGTACAGCTGCAGCTTTCTGGCTGGCCATGTATTTGTCGGGTTCTTCCCAGTAATTTCTGTAAGTATATTTGCCGATGAAACCTTTGATAACTTCGTGCCATTTAGGAACGAGATACCAGATGTTCCAGTTTGCAATGTAGTCGCATACGAATAACGCACCGCCAAAACAAATCAGACATACTGCAAAGTAATGGAAGTTAAGAGGTGCGACTGTTGCTCCTGCAGTTCGGGCAAACGGACCAATCATACCGAAGCCGAGTGAAAGGCCGAGTATTGCACCGGATACTGCTGCAGCGAAGATGCCGAATGCAGTGTACCAGTGTTCAATAAATGAACCTATGCCATGTCGAATCACTACGCCTTTCTCAATTCTTGACTGTTTCTTTAATCTGCCTCGCATGAAGCCCAGAATACATCCAAGAACGAATATGCCGATTAAGACATACTGTCCAATCTTGTTGTCCCAAAGAGAAACATCTTTGAGAACGGTGTAGGATGCAACAATGCCACCTGCCAGGGCAGCCAAAAGAACAATCGTCAGGATAATAGCCTGTGGTTTAAAACGTGATGCATAACGTTTAAGTGTTTTGATCATAAACCATCAATCTCCTTCGATTATTTTTTTGCCTGTTGTAAACCAAAATCAATCGTGCAGAAATATTTGCACAATTTTGAACAATGATATTATGAAAATCACCCCAATGTCAATATTTTTAACATAGTTTTAGGCACAAAAATGCTTTTATTTTTTTGATAACATTTATGACATTTTTTTCAGTAAATTTCATTTTTTTATAGATTTTTTTTGGACGGTTTATTGAACAGATTATTGAAGTTATAATAATAATTGATGTTATTACCTAATGATGTAAAAATACCGGCTATTCTCATGGCTGCCGGAATGAGTACCAGAATGGGAAGAAACAAACTGCTTCTTCCTTTTAATGGACATACAGTTATTGCTGAGACTTGCGATAGGCTTCTGGCATCTCATGTAAGTGAAGTCATTGTCGTTCTGGGCAATGATCACGATAAGGTACTGAACCAGGTCGCAGATAAAGGTGTCCAAATGGTCCTTAATCCTAATTTTGCGCGGGGTATGATGACTTCGCTGCAGACCGGTATCAGTTATCTTCCTGAGAATACCAGGTTCTTTATGGTTGCTTTGGGAGATCAGCCTCTTGTTTCTGTTGGAACTTATAATGCACTCATTGGTGCTACTGCCTATACCAGCAGGAAGATATTTGTCCCTGTGTATGGAAGACAGCGTGGTAATCCTATTATTCTGTCTGCTGATTATATCCAGGAAATAATGGGTATGGATGGCGATATCGGAGGCCGTGAGATCCTGAGACGGTATCCCGGAGATATACAGGAAGTTGCAACCACTAATGAAGGTGTAATCATTAATATGAATACACCTGAAGAATATGCCCGCCGAAAAGCCGAATTTGATAAAAAGATGGGTTTATGACGAATATTTCTGATTATAGTCCGGAACAGCTAACCGAATATTTCAAATCAAAGAAAATACCTTCATTCAGAACCAAACAGCTTTTGGAATGGGTCTACAGAAAACCCGTGTTCAAGTTTGATGAAATGACTGATCTTCCCAAGACTCTTCGTGACGATCTGGCTGCGGATTTCAGTCTTTATTCGGTCAGGGAACTTATCAGAAAAGTCAGTATTGACGGAACCAATAAAGCATTATTTGAACTGGGTGACGGGGAATCGGTTGAGACTGCCTTGATCCCGTCAGGTGATGGTTTCAACTATACGATATGTGTTTCATGTCAGGTGGGCTGCCCTATGGGCTGTGCATTCTGCTCAACCGGACATCAGGGCTTTCAGCGTAATCTCAGTGTCAGCGAAATTGTTGACCAGGTAAGATACTTTAATGCGTTGCTTGGATCCAATGGAAGAATAAGCAACGTTGTGTTCATGGGAATGGGAGAACCTTTTTCAAACTATGACAATGTCATACGTGCGGCAAATATTATGAACGCTGACTGGGGAATCAATATCGCTGCAAGATCCATAACTATATCTACTGTGGGTGTAATCAGCGGAATACGAAACTTCATGAGGGAAGGACATCAGTTCGGTTTGGCAGTATCGCTTCATGCCCCCAGTGATCAGATCAGAAACCGTTTGCTTCCTTATAATAAATCAACGGGTGTGGACAAACTGCTCAAAGCCTGCCGTGATTATGTGAGCATCACAAACAGAAGGATCACTTTTGAATACTGTCTGTTCAAAGGAATTAATGATACCCGTGAAGTGGCGGATGAACTAATAGATAAGCTTAAAGGACTTAACTGTCACGTCAATCTTATAGCCCCGAATGCTACATTTGATCATGGCCTTCAGCCATCTGAATCTGTGCTTGACTTTGAAAACTATCTGAAGGATAACCATATCAATGTGACGCTGCGCAAAAGCATGGGCAGTGATATCGATGCTGCATGCGGTCAGCTCAAGAGCAACAGCTACAGAACGTAGGTTACAAACAGAAACGCAATGAATGTTGTGGCAGCCAGCGGCGGCAGTGCCGGCATAGGCTTTCCATGAAGGATCTTTTCCTGGATGAAATAGACCAGAACAAGTCCGACAACAGAAGATAATCCGATAATAACTGATGCAATAAGCTGGTGTCTGAAATAACAGGCTGCACTGAGGATGAGAGGAAATGCGATATCTCCGCCTCCAAGTATCGAATAATCTTTATCTTCCGGTTTCTGTTCTGCAATGACTTTGATATTGGGAGTATTGAGATTATCTTTTAATTCATCCGGTGTTGCAGGAAGAACGAAAGCAGGCAGACTGTTCACGTTGGACATTTTATCGACCATCCAGAGCATAAGTCCTTTTTTGACAGCGATCTAGTCATAAACTGCCATAAGAATGAGCAGGATCATTGCTGTCCACGGACTGATGAATCTGCCGAAAATACTTGCAATGCTTACCATTGATGTGATCATGAGAGTATCATGAAGCCAAATCTTGGGTCTGATGAACCAGCATACTGCAAGGACAACTGCCAATCCTATGGCCACCCAGATATTTATCCATATTCCGAGAAGAACTATTACGCCCCATGCAAACAGTATCGTAAACAAACATTTGAACACTACAGACAGGGCTTTAAGCGGAATGACTGCAAATACTATCGCAATAATAGCTATTACCACAGCAAAATAGATAACTATCACACCTATCGAAGAAGTCGGATCCGGTGCAGGTTCGATTATTTCTCCGGTATCAGGATCTGTAACCGGAGTCGGCCAGATAACGATATCTGTGTCAGGCTGTGTCGGAACATAAATCTGGTGATCGTCCAGAAACGGCTGCTGGTGCCAGACCGACACAATCGTAAGCGCCTGGGCAATGATCAGAATTATTATGCTCCAGTACAGGGGCTTGATAAACCATTTTTTCTTAGTCATTTCAAAAATGATAATAGCTTTATTGATTTGAACTGTTCAACTCTGACTGTATTCTGCTATGATTAACCTATAGATGTGAAAGGGAAAATGCCATGAAGTATTGTTTGAATTGTGGACAAGAGAACCATACTGACGGGTTATATTGTGAAAATTGCGGCGGTACAGCAGTTACTTCTACCGTTGATCAAGTTAACACTTTTGACGAAGCAGTTCCCGAAGATGAAAAGGAAGATGTCATTGTTTTTGACGATGACAAAGAAGCAACAGCTGTTTCCTACAGTCCTGTTCCTGAAACACCGGTTGCTGAAACCCAATACGCTGCTGCTCCTGCAGAACCTGTATCAGGAAAGGTATTTGTACCTGCTGAAGATAAGCATTCACCTTGGTTTGGATTATTGTCTTTCTTCTATCCGATAGTGGGTTTCGCACTTTATTTTTCATATAAAAAGAATTACCCGATCAAAGCAGGACGAATATGTCTCTGGGCCTGGGTCGGGCTTGCTGCCAGAGTTATTTTCAATCTGTTGACAGATGCTTTTTTAATTGCAATGATTCTTTTTGCGATTAACTGGGGGTATGAGTTTATTAATGTATTCTAAAATCAGCAGATACTGTTGATGTATTCTGTGACGGTTTCCAAACCTGCCATTTTCGTGTATGGCAGGTTATTTTTTATATAGACCTGTTCAAGATCATCGCATGCGAATACCTTGTCGCACATTCTGGATGCGTTGAAATCGCTTGTGCCGTCTCCAAGGTATATGATCTTATATCCCTGCTCTTTGAATCTCTGTGTATAAGAATCTTTGAACCCGTTAAGAACTCTTTCACCGTCAGGGTTTTCATACCAGCTTTTCATTCCTGAAGGATCATAGAGCGCTTTTGCTGCCGCATATTCGATTTCACCTATTCCAAGTTTTTCGATAAATGCATCAATATACGTTACGATTCCGTTGCTTACTATGTGGAATCGTATTCCTTTTCTACGGCATGTCTCTATCAGTTCTTTGCATCCCGGTTTAATGACCATTTGCTCATATGAATAATTTCTGAATTCCTGCTCAGATGCCGTTACATAGCCGAAGGCCTTGGAGTTGAATTCATCAAGTCCGAGTTTTCCGTTGCAGTAATCATCGTACAGATATCTCCATTTTTTGTCGGTGAAGTAATCTAACGTGATTAGTGCCATATCTCCTTCGGTGAGAGTACCGTCAAAGTCGCTTTGTATCATCAGCTTACACATACCTGTTATTTTTTCCTTTCAGAAATAAAGCCTGCGATTGCATCCAGAATTCCGCTCCACGGAAATGTGATCATAACACATCCGACACAAATCATATGGATCATAAGTATGTATTTCATTGATGAAACTTCAATTGCCTCAGGAAATCCCGGTGACAGGTGAATGACGTGCGAGATCATTTCTCTGTATATCTCCAGGGAATAGGGCTGACTGAACTGAAGTATTGTGCCAAGAGTTATTGTTACAAATGCAAGGATAAAGAAAGCTGTCAGTCTTTTGCTTTTCTTTTGAGTGACTGACAGGTATAGAAACAATCCGATTAATACCATCAAAAATATGCCGAGTATGCATCCGAAGATATGACCTGCTGAATTCATTGTCTCGTAGGAGATGATTTTGAGTGTAAAAGGAATATCACCGAGCATACGGGAGTGTCCGAATATCAGAACTACGGTTCCGAGCATTGCGGCAATCAGCAGAATATAGCGGGTCGTTTTTTCCAGATCCAGCTTGTAGTCAAGTGCGAAGGAAGGGGATTTCTCTTCTTGACATAATCTCACAACGTTGTAGATAAGCCCGAAAACAAAACCGATTATTCCTGCATACAAAAGAATGCTGATAAATCTAAACAATTATCTTACCTTTCTTACCTTTTATTATATATTAACACTTGTTTACGACTGACAAATGGATTTTTTATCTGTTCAATGCTATATTTATAAACTTGTTGTGAAACGATTATCAAATTAAATATGGAACATAAAATTGCTAATCTTCTTTGGTTAGTATATAATATCAACTTGTTCTAAATAGAAGGAGTATTGTTTTGGCAAATATTAAAGCATCAATGAAAGATATTCGCGTCTCTGCTGCACGAAGAGAACGCAACAAAGCTGCAAAAAGCAACTTACAGTCAACTGTCAGAAAGACCAGAACTGCAATCAATGAAAACAATAGTGAAGCTGCAGTTGCTTCATTAAATGCATCGATTTCAAAGCTTGACAAAGCTGTTCAGTCAGGTCTTATTCACAAGAATGCTGCAGCCCGCAAGAAGTCACGTTTAACCAAGCAAGTAAACGCTCTTTCTAAGTAATTAAAAGAACAATCGTTTTGATCATAAGAGGAACACATCGTGTTCCTCTTTTTTTTTATCCGTTTGCTTAAATCTATGTGAAAATGGAGTTAGTAATGATATACTTTTTTTCAAAGTTGCAAGTATCAATTTGAACATTAAAATGATTGGCTTTTCAGTATTGATTAACACCCGGAATAATGTTGTTAATGAATTGCATTTGGTTATAGCAGTATCGGGTGGATGTATGAAAAAGCAACTCGGAGTTCCGTTTAATGTATCCGATAATGCATGAAACGGAAAATATGACAAGGAGTTGTTCGGTACAGGTTTATCATACGGAATTATGAGTACTTAAATTTCTGTATCGTAACAATGGAAGTTATGAAAATGATATACAGATATGTTGTAGATGCAGTTCTTGAAAGTGTCACGGAAATAACAGATAAGGTTGACACGATACTTGATAGCAACGGATGCCCTTTGAAGGTTAAATCGCAGATCGATGTTGCGATAGATGAGTTGCTGGGCAATATTGTCATGTATGCCTACAGCGGCGAAAAGGGTAAAGCCATCATCACTGTGGATACTTCAGTCGACAATCAGATCAAGATTGTTTTTGCCGACGCAGGTATTCCGTTTGATCCGACCGCGAAGGAAGACCCCGATATCACACTTGAAGCTGATGAGCGACAGATCGGCGGTCTTGGTATTTTTATGGTCAAGAAAATGATGGATTCAGTAGTATACGAACGCAAAGATGACAAGAACGTTCTTACTATCGTTAAAAGTTGGGAGCCGCAGTCTGATGAAAAATGATTCTAAACTGTTTGAAAAGGCATTGAAATTTGCGATTAAAGCCCACAGCGGCATGGTTCGCAAGAACGGTAATTCTCCTTATGTCCTTCATCCCATGGAGGTTGCTGTGATCCTCTCCAGTATGACTGAAGACAATGAGATCCTTGCGGCAGGACTCCTTCATGATGTCGTGGAGGACACTGAGCATACACTGGATGAAATAAGAGAATTGTTCGGTGAAAGAGTTGCTCGGCTCGTGAGTTCAGAAAACGAAAACAAGCGCCATGGTCAGTCATCTAAAAAAACATGGAAGATCAGAAAACAGGAATCTCTGGAAGAACTGAAAAACAGCGGTGATACAGCCGTTAAGATGATATGGCTGGCAGACAAGCTTTCCAATATGCGTTCATTTTACAGGCTGTATCTGGCTGAAGGTGCAGCAATGTGGAATCACTTTAATCAGAATAATCCTGTGGAGCAGGAATGGTATTACAGAACAATAGCAGATAATATCTCAGAATTATCCGATACCAACGCCTACAAGGAATACTTGTGGATGGTTGATCAGGTTTTTGCTGATAATAATAAATAGTGAGAGAGATTGTTTATGGATAATGTAAATGAAGTTTATCAGGATGGAGCACTGACAATCGCATTAAGCGGACACGTGGACACTAATAATGCTCCTCAGGTTGAGCAGGCTGTCAATGGCATGCTGGAAGCTCATCCTAAGGACAGCGTAATTATCGATATGGAAAAGCTGGAATATATCTCCAGCGCCGGATTACGAATAATCCTCAGAGTTAGGAAAGCACATCCTGAACTGAGAATAATCAATGTCTCATCTGAGATCTATGACATTCTTGAAATGACCGGTTTCACTGAAATGATCACGGTTGAGAAAGCATACAAGCGTGTGAGTGTAGAAGGGTGTGAAACGATCGGGGAAGGCTCAAACGGTAAAGTGTACCGACTTGATGCCGAAACAATCATCAAAGTTTATAAAAATCCCGATTCTCTCCCCGATATCAAGCGTGAAAGAGAGCTTGCAAGAAAAGCTTTTGTTCTGGGTATTCCAACTGCAATACCTTACGGCGTCGTCAAAGTAGGCGACAGTTACGGGTCTGTTTTTGAGCTTCTCAGCGCACAGTCTTTCTCAAAGCTTATCGTCAAGGAACCTGAAAATGCAGACAAATATATCGGCATATATGTCGATCTTCTCAAGAAAATCCATGGTACGGAATTGAAAAAGGGTGAGATGCCTGATATGAAGGAAGTTACCGTCGGACGAACAGAGTTTCTGAAGGATTATCTTCCTTCAGAAACATATGAAAAACTGCACAGTCTGATTTCTGATGTTCCTGATAATAATCATATGCTTCATGGGGATTATCATACTAACAATGTAATGCTCCAGAACGGAGAGGTCCTGCTTATCGATATGGATACTCTCTGCCTGGGAGATCCTATATTTGAATTTGCCTCAATCTATCTGGGATACCTAGGATTCAGCGAGATCGATCACAATGTGACCATGTCTTTCCTTGGCCTCCCGTATGAGACATGCAGATATATCTGGGATGAAACACTGAGGCTTTATTTCGGCACTGAAGACAAGGATCTTCTTGCTTCTATCGAGAAAAAAGCCATTATCGTTGGTCAGCTCAGATTACTTAGAAGAACTATCAAGCGTTTGGGAAATACAGAAGAAGGTAAAAGACAGATCGAATTATCCCGCAAACACCTGATTGAACTGGTTCCTCAGGTCGATTCCCTGTCTCTGGCATAACAGATGAACACTAATAAGAAATCTAACAGACTTATTTACCTGGCAACCGTTTTATTAGTCCTGATTTCCGTATTAGGTACATTCACCGGCTGCAGTAAGGAAACCGAATCCAATGAGATCAAATATAAGACCTTTGATGATTTTGCAGGTACATCCATCGGCAGTTCTCTCGGTGATGATTACGAATCACTGATATTCGATACATTTCATGATATCACTCATAAAGAATACACTGACTTTCATGCCGCTCTGGTAGGTCTCGAACACAGACAGATTTCAGCAATGCTGACCCAGAAGCCCTGTGCACTGGCAGTCGCCGCAGAAAACAGTGAACTGGCAGTATTTCCTATTGTTGTTGATACAGAAAACACAAGTTTTCTTTTCAAATATGGAAGTGAACTGACTGCTCCTGTTTCAGCAATAATGAAACAAATGGATGAAGACGGGACGATTGCAGCTCTTCAGGAAAAGTGGCTTGATTTCGAAGGTGAGGATCCTGTTATAGATCCCTCTTTGAGAGACACTTCAGGAAGGACCGGCGGAAAGATCAGATTCCTTATTGACATTGCCGGAATTGTTCCTTTCGGTTACTTCGATGCAGACGGACAGCCTACCGGTTATGAAGTTGAACTATTCCTGATGATCGCACAGAAATTAAATATGGATGTCGATATCAAGAGCATGGATCTTGTATCTTCCATGCAGGCACTTAAACAGGGAAAGGCCGATATGCTCGGCAGTAACATCCCTTATACAGCTGAGCGTGCTGAAGAATTTGATTTCTCATATCCCGACTGGGTGAATGATATTGTCCTCCTCTGCCAGAAAGCAGATATTATGGAGGTCGAAGAAGAGGAACATAAAAACTTCTTCCAAAGCATTGCAGACAGTTTTTACAAGACATTCATCAGAGATGCCAGATGGAAACTTGTACTCAATGGTTTGCTCATTACATTACTGATCACATTCCTTTCCGGTATTTTCGGAACTGTTGTCGGATTTTTCTGGGCGATTGGTTTCAGAGCAAAGAAAAAATGGATTTCAACACCTCTGAAGGTCATATCAAAGTTTCTGTCCGGAGTGCCGAGTATCGTTATACTTCTGCTGACTTATTATGTCGTATTTAAATCGATTGATATTGCTCCGCTCGCAGTAAGCATAATTGCCTTTACGGTCATATTCGGCAATAAGATTGCAGGGATGATCGACGGCGGTATTGCATCAGTCGGAAAAGGGCAGTGGGAAGCTGCAACAGCTCTTGGCCTGACCAGAAAACAGACCTATAACAAAGTCGTATTTCCTCAGGTGATCCGTGCGATACTTCCGTCATACAAGGAAGCTTTCGGCGGCTTGCTTGAATCAACTTCCATTGTGGGTTACATCGCAATTGCAGACCTTACCAAAGCGGTTGATATCATCAGAAGCAGAACGTATGAAGCTTTCTTCCCGTTAATTGCTGATGCAGCGATATATTTCATGGTTTCATGGCTGATCATATTTATCTTTACTAAGATTGAGATCAAAGTTGATGTTTATAACAGGAAGCGTGCCCTCACACGCGGTGTTAATAAAAACGTAACGATCAAAAAAGGTATTTCCAATGTCGAAGGTGAAAAAGGCGAGGAAATCATTCGTCTTGAACATATAAAGAAAGTGTATCCGAAGGTGACTCCTCTTGTTGATGTCAATGGTATGATCAAGAGGGGAGACGTTATTGCGATAGTCGGCCCTTCAGGCACAGGAAAGTCAACACTGCTTCGATTGATCAACCGTATGGAAGACCCGACCGAGGGTAAGATATATGCATTTGGACAGGATACCGATTCCGAAGATTACGATCTTGTTGAACTTCACAAAAATATGGGAATGGTCTTCCAGCATTTCAATCTGTTCACTCATCTGAACGTAATTGAAAATGTAATGCTTGCTCCTATGGTGGTCAATCACATGTCGGCACAGGAGGCATATGAAGCAGGTATGGGCCTGTTGAAAACACTTGGTGTTGCGGAAAAGGCTTTGGTTTATCCTGATGAACTGTCAGGCGGCCAGATGCAGAGAGTCGCAATTGCAAGAGCAGTTGCCATGAATCCCCAGGTACTTCTTTTTGATGAGCCGACAAGTGCACTCGACCCTGCGATGGTGGATGAAGTTATTGCAAGTATGAAGATTCTTGCAAAACGTGGATTGACAATGCTTGTCGTAACGCATGAAATGCAGCTTGCACGTGATATTTCCACAAGACTCTTCTACATGGATAAAGGTGAGATCTATGAAGAAGGTCCGACTGAGGAGATGTTTGAGAATGCCAAGCGTCACAGAACTCTTGCTTTCATCAACAGAATGAGAGTGCTTGAACTCACCATCTTCAGTGCCGATTATGACTTCCTGGCAATGAACAAAAGGATCACTGTTTTCTGCGACAGACATGAGATCCCTCATGCCAGAAATGAACAGATACTCAGATGCTTTGAAGAAATCGTTGCAGTCAACATCGTTCCTAAACTTGAAACAGGTTCAAAGCTTCATGTATTCATCGATTATCAGAGTGACAGAAAAGAGCTCTCCATGGTCTTCAACTGGCGGGGTGCAAGATTTGAGCCTATGGTCGACGGTGATGAAATCTCGGTTATGATCATCAGAAAGAGTATTACACGTGACGATTATCGTTATGATGATGCTGACACCAGAAATATTTTCAAAGTCGTACTTTAAGTTATAATATTTTTTGGAAGGAATAGATCTATGGATATTTCAAAAAGTGTAGAAAACAATGTATTAACATTTAAAATCTCCGGCAGACTTGATACTGTAACTGCTCCAAGCCTGGAGGCTGCAGTCAAGGAAGCTGTGACTCCTGAAACTTCAGGTATGATCTTTGATATGAGTGATCTTGAATATACATCTTCTGCAGGCTTAAGAGTTATTCTGATGTCCCATAAACTTATGTCTAAAACTGCTGAGGGATTCAAACTGATTAACGTATCAGCAGATGTCAGGGAAGTTCTTGAAATGACAGGTTTTCTTGATATCCTGACAATTGAATAGATTTTGAATTTAATCCTTCTGCTGTTGCCTATAACATGAATATGGTCGTGTTGCATCAAACAGAAGGATTTTTGTTTTTGTATAATAGAATAAAGGATCGTAATAATAATGCTTTCAGTTGTGGCATTGGTAATAAGCATAGTAGGCATACTGGTATCACTGATACCGTTTGCCAATCTTTTTACTCTTTTTATTCCTCTGGTCGGAATAGTACTGGGGGCTCTGGCCACACATTTTTCAGACCGCAAGGGAATGGCGGTAGCCAGCATCATTCTTGGCGTGCTGGGAATAGGTGTTTCAGCCGCAGTTATGATCTGGGTTATTAACTTCTTATCCTGATAAGCTGACTTCTATTTTTCAAGGCTTTTGATGTGATCTCTGAGCTTTTCCTGCTTCTCAAGAACTGCATCGAGTCTTGCCTGTTCCTTATCAATGACCTGCTTTGGAGCTCTTGATAAGAATGACTCATCCTTGAGATGTTTCTCGAGTCTTGCCTGTTCGTTGACTGCTTCAGTTAATTCCTTGTTCAGTTTTGCAAGCTGTGCTTCAAGATCGAACAGCTTTGCCATAGGGATAATGATCTCTGCATTGGGAAGAACTTCAACGATGGCCTGGCCGGGGGTTTCTTCATTTCGTTTTTCTTCAAATGAAACATCTGCCTTGGCGAGTACTGAAACAGCCTTTGAATAGTGAGTGAAGGTTGATGCAAGATCACCGCAGTAGATGGTTGCACCGATTACTTTGTTGATATCAACATCATATTCACTTCTGACATTTCGCAGAACACGGACGATCTCAGTAAGAGTATCCATTTTTTCTTCATCTTCAGAATAATCCCATGCTTCATTCCACTGAGGATATTCCGTGATCATAACTGAAGAAGGAGTGTCTGTAAGATTGGCTGCCTTCTTTATTGACTGCCATAATTCTTCAGTAATGAAGGGCATAATAGGATGGAGCAGTCTGAGGGATTGTTCGATTACTGTGAGAAGTACAGGCAATGGTGAATTGGCATCATTGCTGTTAAGACGTACCTTTGCGATTTCAATGTACCAGTCGCAGATCTCTCCCCAGATGAAGTCATGGATGCATCTGACTGCTTCACCGAACTGGAAATCCTGGAGCATCTGATTCATTTCTCTGGTTGTTTTATTGAGGCGTGAAAGAATCCATTTGTCTTCAAGAGTAAGTTTTGAGGAATCAATTGCAGTTGTTGAATTTTCATCCGTATATCGCAGTACGAATCGTACGGCATTATAGAGTTTATTGGCGAAGTTACGTCCTGCTTCGATCTTTGTCTTTCCAAGTTTGGAATCGTTGCCGGGAGTGATACCTGATATGACAGAGAATCTTAATGCATCGGCTCCATATTCATTGATGACGACCAGAGGATCAATTACATTGCCTTTGGTCTTGCTCATTTTTTCGCCTTTTTCATCTCTGATGAGACCGTGCAGATAAACATGATGGAACGGTACCTTGCCGGTGTTCTCAATACCCATCATGATCATACGTGCGACCCAGAAGAAGAGGATGTCATATGCTGTTTCCATAACGGAAGTAGGGTAGAAATACTCAAAATCTTCTGTCTTATTGGGCCATCCGAGTGTTGAATGAGGCCAGAGACCTGATGAGAACCATGTGTCGAGTACATCATCATCCTGATGGATGTGTGTTGAATGGCATGCTTCGCATTCAGTCGGTGTTTCAATGGAACATGTCATATGCTTGCAGTCATCGCAATACCATACAGGGATTCTGTGTCCCCACCACAGCTGTCTTGAAATACACCAGTCACGGATGTTTTCCATCCAGTTGAGATATACCTTGGTGAATCTCTCAGGAACGATCGTGATCTCACCGGATTTAACTGCTTCGATGGCAGGTTCTGCCAACGGCTGGATTTTTACAAACCACTGGCTTGATACCTGTGGTTCAATTGTTGTCCTGCATCTCTGACAGTGTCCGACGGCATGAACATGGTCTTCGATCTTGGTAAGATAGCCCTGGTCTTCCAGATCTTTGACTATCTTGATTCTGGCATCTTCTCTGCTGAGACCTTTATATGCACCGCCGTTCTCATTGATGCATGCATGTTCATCGAAAATATTGATTATGGGCAGATTGTGTCTCTGACCGATCTCAAAGTCATTGGGGTCGTGGGCAGGAGTGGTTTTTACTGCGCCTGTACCGAAATCGATGCCGACTACATCATCTGCAACAATAGGGATCCTTCGGCCTACCAGAGGAAGTATCAGTTCCTTGCCGATCACATCCTTGTATCTTTCATCTTCCGGGTTAACAGCAACACCGGTATCGCCGAGAATAGTCTCAGGCCTTGTGGTGGCTACTGTAATGAATTTTGATGGGTCATCGGCAAACGGGTATCGGATATACCAAAGCTTGCCTTTTTCGTCCATATGATCGACTTCAAGGTCTGAGAGCGCTGTCGTACAGCGGGGACACCAGTTGGTGATCCTTTCACCCTTGTAAATAAGACCTTTGTCATAAAGATGCTTGAATGTTGTTCGTACAGCCAGAGATGGACCGGGATCGAGGGTAAATGCTGCACGTGTGTTGTCATAGGATACGCCTAATCTGGTGTGCTGATTTGCAATGTGTGAACGGCAGTTTCCGACCCATTCCCACATTCTCTTCATGAATGCTTCTCTTCCGATTTCCTGTCGGGTCTTGCCTTCCTTGGCGAGAGCGCGTTCCACAACTACCTGTGCGGCAATACCTGCATGATCTGTGCCGGGAAGCCATAATGTCGGTTCACCCAGCATTCTGTGATATCTGACCATGATGTCTTCAAGTGTGGCGGTCAGTGCATGACCGAGATGAAGATCACCGGTGATATTGGGAGGCGGCTGGATCAGGACAAACGGTTTTTTCGATTTGTCGATCTTGGGTGTGAAATAGCCGTTGGCCAGCCAGTAGTCATACCACTTCTTTTCATTCTGTTTTGCATCATATGCTTTTGGAAGTTCGCTCTCATTATCAATCATGGGTACGTATCCTCTTTATTTAGTCCATTTTGGGTTTGAAACAAGCCAGTCGCAGATGACATCCGAGACTTTGCGCTTTGTCATTATGGGTAATTCGTTGATATTTTCATTGCCGTCAATAAGAGTGACCTTATTGTATTCGGAACCGAAGCCCCAGGCATCCTGCGTGATATCATTGGCAACGATCAGATCAAGCTCTTTCTTATGCAGCTTTTCGATTGCATTCCGGATGATATCATTGCTTTCTGCGGCAAAACCGATTTTTATCATATCTTCCTTTACCTGGGAAAGAATATCGGTATTCTTTGACAGATGCAGATCAAGTTCCTGATCGCTCTTCTTGATTTTCTGTTTAGCAACATTGCTTGGTTTGTAATCGGAAACTGCAGCCGTCATCATCAGGGCGTCCGCATCCTTGCATGCCTTGACAACTTCGGCACACATTTCGTCGGCTGTATTGACCGGAATAATATCCATGCCGGCAGGGTAGTCCATGGTGGATGCAGTTATAAGAGTGACGAGTGCGCCTCTGTCTCTTGCTGCTTCAGCAAGGGCATGGCCCATCTTGCCTGATGATCTGTTTGAAATGAATCTTACCGGGTCGATCGGTTCTCTGGTGCCTCCGGCTGTAATAACAACCTTTTTGCCGGCCATATCTCCGCTTCTTCCGATAACCGTACGGATTATTCCGAGTATGTGATGAGTTTCAGCAAGCTTTCCTTTACCGTAAACACCGCAGGCCAGCCTTCCTTCGACAGGCTCAATGAAGATAAAACCTCTGTCCTTGAGCTTCTGTATGTTCTCCTGGGTTATAGCATTTTCATACATGTTGACGTTCATCGCGGGAGCAATTACAACAGGTGATCTGGTAGCAAGCACCACATCGGTGAGAAGATCATCTGCATAACCGTTGGCAAGCTTTGCAATGATGTTTGCGGTTGCCGGTGCAATGAGTACGACGTCAGCTTTCTGGGCAAGATCGATATGAACGACACCTTCGTTGCTCTCATCCCACAGACTGGTATAGACTTTTCGTCTGGTCAAAGTCTGAAAAGTCAGAGGAGTGACAAATTCCTGTGCTGATCGAGTCATTACTACATCAACATTGGCTCCATCCTGTGTAAGTTTGTTGGCAATATCTACAGCTTTGTAAGCAGCGATACTTCCTGTCACACCAATGACAATGTTTGAGTCTTTAATCATGCCGACCTCCGTGCCAGTTTACTGAATAATTTTTAATTATATAACTTAATTACTGACCAACAAAAATCAGATGTTGTTTTCAAATATAATTCTCAGTCCGTCAAGTGTAAGATACGGATTTATATCATCAAAAATGGCTGTGTGATGTCCGATAAGTGTTGCTCTTCCGCCGGTTGCAACAACAATACAGTCATCATTGAATTCAGTCTTTACTTTTCTGGTAATTCCTTCAATTATGCTTAAATAGCCGTTGAGAAGACCTGACTGCATTGCACTGGTCGTGGATTTACCGATAACAGGCGGTTTCTCGCTGACGTTGATCTGAGGAAGCAGAGCTGTCTTAGCCGACATGCTTTCAGCGATCATATCAATGCCGGGTGCGATGACACCTCCGATATATTCACCGTTTTCAGTAATGATATCAAATGTGGTTGCTGTACCCATATCGACTGCAATCACATTTTTCTTGTACAAATGATGTGCTGCAACTGCATTGGCGATTCTGTCCGCACCGACTTCCTTGGGGTTATCTATCCTTATTTTGATTCCGGTCTTTACCCCTGAAGCTACGATGAGAGGAGAAATCCGGAAATATTTATTCATGGTTTCATCGATGAGTTTTGTCAGTTTCGGTACTACCGATCCGATCGAACATTGGTCTATTTTGTTTATATCAATTCCGCTGAATTCAATGAGGTTTCTTATATCCAGCCAGTATTCATCCACTGTTCGGATCGTATTTGAAGACAGGCTCCATGTGTGGAGCAGCTTATCCTTGTCGAATAAGCCCAAAACAATCTGAGTGTTCCCGATATCAATGGCTAATAACATTCTTTTCTCCGTTTTTCATTGTCTTGATCGCTAATGGTATCTGTTTAATTAGATCTGATGCAATTATACCTGTATCTCCATATTCGGACCTGAGCTGTTCTGCAGTTTCCCCATGTATGCATACTCCTGCACAGGCAGCTTCAAATGATTCTAATCCCTGAGCCATAAGAGAAGCTATTATTCCGGCCAGGACATCTCCTGATCCGGCTGTTGCTAGACAGGGATTCGAATAAGGACTGACTGCGGCTCTTCCGTCAGGTGATGCGATCACTGTATGTGCGCCTTTGAGAACGACGATATGTCCCCATTTATCAGCAGCTTTTATTGCAGTGTCGATTCTGTTCTTATTGATCGTTTCTGTATCTGTACCGGTGAGTCTGGACATCTCTCCTGTATGAGGAGTAAGCACAGCCGGTTTCTTAAAACCTTTCCACCAATTCTCCCGGGTTGAAAGAATGTTCAGCCCGTCTGCATCTATAAGACAGCTGATGCCGCTTTCCTTGACTGCATCGATTGCTATGGTGACGGTATCTTCCGCAAATTGTGATCTTCCCAGGCCGCATCCGATCAGTACTGCCTGATGTCTGCATACTGCTTCTCTGATGCATTCAGGTCCGTTGTCTGTAATAAGATATGTGATTTCGGGGTAGACCGTTGCGACTACTGTCTGAAGCTGTTTTGATGCAGCCTGGGTAACAAGTCCGCATCCGCTTCTTATTGCTGAACCGCCGCTGAGAACTGCTGCACCGATGTACTGGTCTGATCCCGTAATCGAGAGAAGTTTGCCGAAAGTTCCCTTATGTGCATTCAGAGGTCTCTCGGGCAGAATGCCTTTTATCAGTTCATTCGTAAGATACTCAGATGAGTTATTCTTAAATGAATTATCCCTGGAAGGGGAGGAATAATGATCTGAAATATCAGTGTTTGTGTAAAAAATATCTGAAACGATCAGTTTTCCGATATATGCAGAATTGTCTGCAGCCAGCAGTCCGTATTTGGGGAGCCCCATAGTTACTGTGATATCTGCTGCAACGGTATGTTTATCAACGATTCCGTTATCATTGATCCCGGTCGGAAGATCGATTGCAATGACCTGTAAATTCTTTGTTTTTCTGACATCCGAAACCAAGTCCAGGATTTCTGCAATTGTTCCTTCAATTGGTCTGCTCTGACCGGTTCCGAGTATTGAATCAATAATGATATCAGATGTCAGCAGTACTTCTTTTGCTCGGTCTTCGTTTTCCCAGAAGTTGAACTGTTCGATCTTTGTCTGTCTGATCAGTGAGGTATTGAGGTCATCCTCTTTTCTTTCGCAGATAAAGATGACTTTGATATTGTATTTCTTTTCATTGAGAAGTCTTGCGATTACAAGTCCGTCGCCGCCATTGTTTCCCGGTCCTACGAGGATAGCGATCTGACACGGTCCGATCATTCCGCAGATGATGTCGGCAACAGCCTGCCCGGCATTTTCCATCAGGACATATTCCGGTATGCCGGCTTCAATGGCTTTCTTCTCGAAATTCTTCATTTCAGATGAATTGACTATCTGCATGATCTGTACCTGAAAAACAATTTGTCTACATATATTAATAAGAAACAATTGTCCTTTGCAAAATTATTGTGTAAAATAGGCAAGAATCTATGTCGGAGAAAGGACGCAAAACATGGCTGATATTGTTCGCGTTCATGAAGAAGACTTAAACGTAGATAGGATCACTTACGGTGATCTTACATGGATTAGTATTATGCCTCCGACCACCAAGGAACTGGAGTACCTTTCAGCACATTTCGGATTCCATCCTCTCGATCTGGATGATACTCTCACCAGAACTCAGAGACCTAAAATCGATGAATACCGTGATTATCTGTTCATAGTCTTCAATTTCCCACGATATTTCAAATCAGATGCAATGATGGGGCATGCCCAGCTTTCAGTATTCATCAAGGATAATTATCTGATTACTATCCATAAGGGTGAACTCAAACCGCTTATCGGTCTTTTTGAATCGGTTGCAGAAGATAAAGAGCTTGCAGAAGATATAATGACCAAAGGCTCCGGTTATCTGCTGTATCGTGTTCTGGACAGACTTGTTGATTACTGTATGCCTATTTTGAACAAGATCAGCGATAATATTGAGGATATTGAGGACGATATCTTCTCATCCAATAAGACCGAGACTTTGAGGGATATTACCAGAATCAGACGGGATATCATTGCTTTCAGAAGAACTATCTGGCCTATGAGAACAGTTATTTCCAGCCTGGAACCGAGGATCAGGGAATACACAACTACAGATCTGACGGTTTTCTTCGGAGATATTTCGGACCATCTCGATAAGATATGGGATGGACTGAACGAACATAAGGAAGTTATTGAAAGTTTACACTCAACATATGACAGCCTTTCATCCCAGCATGTTAATAACATCATGCGTATATTGACAATGTTTACAGCCATCGGTGCAGTATTGCAGATAGTTGTCGGTTTCTACGGCATGAATGTATGGCTTCCCGGTGGGAATGACATGGCAGGTTTCAGATATTCCTGGCTGATAATTGTCGGTGTAATGCTCGTACTCAGCCTTATCATTCTTTGGTACTTCAAACACAAAGATTGGCTCTGATAATGCAGCTTCGATTCCTGGGTGCCCATAATTGTGAAACCAAAGACAAACTTTTACCGGGTTTGCTTCTTGACGGGCATATTGCATTCGATTGCGGATCACTCAGCCGTTCCCTTACTGAAGAAGAATTGCTTGCAGTAAAAGATGTCTTTCTGACGCACCGTCATTTTGACCATATAAGGGATGTTGTAACTCTTGCAATGACTGATCTTCAGTTCGGCGGTAAGTTTACTATATACGGAAACGAAGAGACTAAAGATGCTATTCAGTCTCATCTTTACAATCATTGTCTTTATTCTGATTTTTTCAAAAAAGAAATCGCTTCTTATCACGTGATTGAAAACGGAACCCCGGTGATACTGGAAGACTATTCCGTGACTCCTTATGCAGTTAATCATGGAGTCAAATCACATGGCTACCTGGTGGAAAAGGGTGGAAGATCTTTTTTCTATACAGGTGATATTTCATTGAAGAACAATGATACATGGAGCCGGATCAAACCTGATGTTCTGATAATTGAAGTGACCTGTGATAATTCATTCACAGCGAAGTTTACCAGTGGTCCGCATCTAACACCGGAACTGCTGGGAGAAGAACTCAAGGTATTCAGGGAATTCCATGGATACATTCCCGAAGTTTATACAGTGCATATGTCTGCAAACAGGGAAGCGCAGATCAGAACTGAGATCGAAGATCTGGCCGCAGAACTGAATGCAGAAATCATTGTCGGGCATGAAGATCTAGTAATTGAAGTTTAAGCATTTATGGATATCGAAAAGAAGAGAGAAAACGAAAAGAAGATTGTCGCTGATATGATCATGCTTTACTGCCACGGCAATCACGGGAAAGAACTGTGTGATGTCTGCAGGGAGCTGATTGCTTATACCGCTGAAAGAAGTGACAAGTGTCCGTTTATGGAGAACAAAACGTTTTGTTCCAATTGCAGCGTTCATTGCTATAAACCTGAGATGCGGGAAAAGATCCGTGAGGTAATGCGATACTCAGGCCCGAGAATGATATTCCATCATCCCGTTGCTGCAATAAAACATATGGTATCGACAAGAACTGAAAAGCGCAGATTAAAAAGAGAAAATAAACATGCTTATGAGGCAAAAGAATAAGGAGAATTAAATGAAAAAGTTTCCATTTTTAGCTCTACTATTACTTGTGACAGGTATTGGTCTGATCATCTGGTTTTTTGTTTCAGGCGGTGGCCCGTATTCAAAATATACTGAACATGTTACAGGCAAGGTTTATAACTGTGAACAAACGATTCAATCCATAGGCGAAGACTACTTTGAGTTCGAGGGAACAGTCAAATATACCGTTGATGGCAAGGATTATTCAGCTGACAATGTTATTTTCGGAAGTGATTATTACAACGATGGCGAATCTGTTGAGTTGATTTATGAACCCGGTAATCCTTCCAAAGTAGTTACTGCAGATCAGGGAAAGAATCAGTTTCTTTGGGTGGTTATCGGCGGTGTAGCGATTCTCTTAAGTATCGTACTGTTCTTTAAATGGCTGCGCGGCAATTAATAATTCATTGATAAGTTTTGCATTTTAACCATGCTGTATGAACCAAGGAAAATGAAACTATATTTTTTGAAACAGAGGATGGAAGTATTACATTACCTGTACAGGTAAATGCAGATACAGTTTGGTTGAATCGAAACCAACTGGCGGAGCTTTTTGGCAGAGATATTAAAACCATAGGCAAGCATATCGGAAATGCTTTGAGAGAAGAACTTGAGGAATCTGAGGTAGTCGCAAATCTTGCGACTACCACTCGACATGGTCATGAATTGTATTGATTGAAAAAATGACTATGGGTAGTACAATCAGAATCCAGTTGAGATAGATGGCAGAATTGAAATTGGAGTAAATAATGATTATGGAGACCTCCATCTCGGTTATCGAACCTCGATTCGGATATCGCCCGAATCGGTGCTGATCTCGCATCTTCCTCCGGTGACACTTTTCGGCACCTCAACCTTGCCGGTGTCTGTCTTTGTAAGGAATACTTTCTCTGTGAGGAGGGTACCTGAGACATCGCCCGTGTCAGTCTGTACGAAGATGGATGCCGCGTCACTTTCAGAAAATTTTACATCGCCGGTACTCCTTGTGATGGAAATCGCGTCATCGACCACAACATGATCCAGCGTCAGGTCCCCGGTGGTACCTTCCGAGGTGAGATTTCGGCAGATTATATCCTGTAATTTCACTTCTCCCGTGTCCACATGGATGTACACGTCTCCTGCGCACTCCACAGATTCTGCGCTGATCCTTCCGGTCGTCGTTTTAAGATCCATTCTTCCAGCTGTAACAGCCGATACAGTTATATCACCTGTCGTAATAGCAATTTTTATACCGTTTATTGCGGACGCATAGCAGGCCACATCCGAAGTATCCCCGTTAATTGTGATGCTGTCAAATGTGAAACCCGTGGGAATATTGATATCTCCCGTATCGGTCTCTATGTGAAGATCGGAATAAACGCTTTCGGGCAGATAGACCGTGATCTCCGGTTCCTGGACGGAAAAGCCGAAGTGAAAAGAAGGTTTGCGACTCTCAACGCGTTTGATCGTGAGCGTTCCGTCCGTCACGGCGACCTCATGCCTGCTGTTTTCTTCCTCGAGGCAGACGACTGTGCATTTCCCGTCTTTGGCGGGCTTGAAAAACACATTTTCCGTGGATGCGGTGACAGATATGCAGAGGAAACTTTCACCGACCGTGTAGGTGTTGGTTTCGTATTTTCCGTTGTCCAGTTTTTTGAAATCGAAATGCATGATTGCGGCTGCTGCAAAGCAGATGATTGCACCAACCATGATTATCGCAACAGCGGTGATGATCCACTTTTTCATCGTTCAGTGTTCTCCCTTCCTATAAACATCGTCTTGACGCCTAAAAGTATTTTTTTAGTAAGCCGCAGCAGACCCCTCGACAATTCCAGGCAGCCGAAAAACAGAAGGATCGCAAGCCCGGCACAGACTAACGCAATGCCCAACATAAAAGCCCCTCCGGCCGGATTGCCTCTTATCAGGTCGAAGACGGCCATGAACAGACCGCCGACAGCGCTGACCGCAAGCGAAAGATCTACTGCCCAAAGGCTGCTCAGCACCGCCCATAATACGATGTAAAGCGAGAGGCAAACCGCGAAAGCGGCAATCAGCAGAGAAAGCCATACCGGCGAACCTAGCACTAACAAAAGAATCTCCCAGGCTTTCAGACCGCGCCTTTGCTGTATTTTTTCCTTTACGAGCCTTGAGAGCGGCGTCTCTGCCATGATTTGCTCAACGATCTCATCCACGGAAGCGATCCCAGCGACAGCCTCCTCTTCCGTCAGACCATCCTCTATCCGATCGTCGATCATCTCGCTGTAAAACAGGAGACGCTCATCCATATCACTTTGCGGTAATCCCGATAGCCGCCTCTTGAGTTCTTCCAAAAACTGAGTTTTATCCATTCAAGTTGTCCTCCTTGGTAATGAACCTATATATGGATATGATCTCTTTCCAGTCGTCCCTGAATTCATCCAGGCGGTTCAGCCCCAGTTTTGTGATGTGATAGTATTTGCGAAGCCGACCATCGTGTTCCGCCGTCCGAACTGTGAGCATCTCCGCGGATTCCAGTCGCTTCAGGATGGTGTACAGGGTGGATTCTGACAGTTCCAGATAGGGCTTCATGTCTTTAATGATTTTATACCCATAGGAATCTTCGTCTTTGATCGCGGCAAGCACACAAACATCCAACAGACCGCGTTTCAGTTGAATATCCATATAATACCTCCCTTAACGCTATACATCGTAACACGAAGTATTATCGTTATCAAGGCTCACTTTGAAAATAATGACAACTCCAAAAAGGAAAAACGGCTCTCCGCTGTTTGCCATATATTCCTGTATGAGAGGTTTTTAGCGTTATTGAAAAAATGCTTGGATAACTATATAATTCATGCGTTTTTTAAATTTTCTTTGATTATTTAGAAAAAATTGTTTTATTTTTAAATTTTTTTGTAGTTTCTTGTAGATTTTTATTAAATTTAATGTTATAGTTATCGCACTTTATAAAGTACGGTAGCTATGGAAGGAAAGACAATGCTTGTTTCCTGGATGACAACAAACAAATGTAATCTTAAATGCAAACACTGTTATCAGAATGCCAAGGAAAAGTATGATGACGAGCTTACGACAAATGAAGCTAAAGAAATGATCGACGGCATCGCAAGAGCCGGATTTAAGATCATGATCTTCAGCGGAGGTGAACCGCTTCTCAGACCTGATATTTTTGAACTTGTGTCGTATGCTGCATCCAAAGGACTCAGACCTGTTTTCGGCAGCAACGGAATGCTTATCACCAAGGACATTGCTATCAAGCTTAAACAAGCCGGAGCTTTGGCTATGGGTATAAGTATCGATAGTGCTGACCGTGAAAAGCATGATGAGTTCAGAGGTGTGCCGGGTGCTTTTGAAAAAACGCTTCAGGGCATACAGAACTGCAAAGAAGTCGGACTGCCTTTCCAGATTCACACAACAGTGCTTGAATGGAACAAAAAAGAGATTCCTGAGATTATTGATTTGGCTGTTGACCTGGGAGCAATGGCATCATACATTTTCTTCCTGATCCCGGTAGGAAGAGGACTTTATCTTGAAGATGATGCAGTCGGTGTCATGGAAAATGAAGAACTTCTCCGAACTATTATGACTAAACAACAGTCGATACCCATTCCAATCAAGCCTACGTGTGCACCTCAGTTCACACGTATAGCAAAACAGCTCGGTATCAAACTTGATCCCAGATTCAGCAGAGGATGTCTTGCTGGTCTTACATATGCAATTATCAGTCCCAATGGTGTAGTCCGACCCTGCGCCTACATGACTGAACAGGCTGGAAATGTAAGAGAGCAGACCTTTGATGAGATCTGGAAGACAAGCCCCGTCTTTAATAAACTCAGAACGAAAGCATATTCCGGAACATGCGGAAAATGTGACTACAACGATATCTGCGGAGGATGTCGTGCTCGTGCTGCCTATTATCATGACGGTGATATCCTTGCTGAAGACAGCTATTGCGCTTACGGAAGAAATCTAATCTAGCAAGGAATTAAATAGATGAAAACAAAATTGTTATCTTTTGCCATGATGGCATTGGTACTCGTTTCCTGTTTCATGTCCGCCTGTACAAACAAGAATACAACAACAACTGATACTCCTGATCCCACTCCTGTTTCCCGGGAATATACATTTACTGATGATCTCGGAAGAAGTGTTACTGTAAACAATCCTCAGCGGGTTGTTACGGTAATGGGTAGCTTTGCTGAAATCTATGCTTTGGCAGGTGGCGCAGAAACAATCGTTGGTTCAACCGATGATACGATTGATACCAGAGATCTTGGTATCCCCAGTGATGTTGCCAAAATCGGCAGCTATTTGAAACCTAATGTTGAAGCAATTATCGCCCTTAATCCTGATCTGGTCATCCTGACCTCTTCCACAGCAGATACTGTTGCTGCCGATCAGAAGACATACAGTGATCTTTTCAGTGATGCCGGCATTAATACTGCATACTTTACAGTTACTCATTTCCCTGACTACTTACACATGTTAAAGATTTGTACAGATATTACCGGCAAAACCGATGCGTACAAGAAATATGGTCTTGATGTTCAGGAAAGAGTCAATAAAATCATTGCGGATAACAAAGTTTCCGGTTCACCCACCTATATGCTGTTGATTACTTACTCTGCAGGTATCCGACCTCAGCAGACATCTTCAATGACAGGTAACATGCTTACTGAACTTGGTGCACATAACATTATCGATGATCATCCCAGCTATTTGAGACAGCTCAGTATGGAAATGGTTCTTGAAGAAGATCCTGACTACCTGTTTGTTATTGCAATGGGTAATGACAGTGAAGCAATGGAGAAAGCTCTGAAGGATAATATTACAAGCCAGCCCGCTTTCAACAGCTTGACTTGTGTTAAGGAAGGCCGATATCATGTTCTTCCATATGACACATTTATGTTCAAACCTAACGATAAATGGGATGAAGCATATCAGTATCTAGCGGACATTTTGAATGGAAAATAATCCAAGACATTTTCGGGCATCACATGTTCTTATTATTGCAATTGTTCTTTGTTTCGTTGCTGTGGTGCTCGGAGTTTGCCTTGGTGCTATAAAGGTTTCACCTCTGGATTTTTTGCAGGACTGGATGAGTGGCAATAAGACATCCACGGCCTACAGAATTGTGATGTATACAAGAATCCCCAGAGTGTTCGGTGCGCTCCTTGCCGGATGTTCACTGGCTGTTGCCGGTGCAATTCTGCAGGCAGTGCTTCAGAACCCGTTAGCAAGTCCTAATGTAATTGGTATAAATTCCGGAGCAGGCCTGTTCGTACTGGTCTGCTCCTCATTTTTCCCTGCCCAGTTCGGTTGGATTTCATTTGCTGCATTTCTCGGGGCACTGTTTACGGCAATGTTTGTCTATGTCCTTTCAGCAGGAATCAATTCATCCAAGGCAACATTGATCCTTACCGGTATTGCTGTGACAAGCGTATTAGGCGCAGGAATGAACCTGATCCTTATTATTGATCCTGATGCATATGTCGGTGCCAGCAATTTCCTTGTCGGCGGATTCCAGACAATTACGATGAAGCAGCTGGGTTTTCCTGTCTTTTATATCATTGCCGGGCTTATTCTTGCGATGTTCCTGAGACAGGATCTGAATGTTATCGGACTCGGTGATTCAAAGGCTCAGTCTCTTGGTATGAATGTACCTCTTGTCAGATTTGTCATGATAATGACTGCGGCACTGTTGGCCGGAGCTGCTGTAAGTTTTGCGGGTCTGATCGGATTTATCGGCCTTATCGTTCCTCATGCAATCAGATTTTTAATAGGGAATGACAATAAATGGGTCATTCCTATCTGTGCTTTCGGAGGCGCAGCCTTCACTGTGCTGTGTGATCTTTTTGCAAGGACAGCATTTGCTCCTTATGAAATACCTGCAGGCATTATTCTTGCCTTGCTTGGCGGTCCGTTCTTCATCTTCCTGGTATTGAAGAACAGAAAAAAGGTGAGAAATGATTAACGTAGATAATGTTTCTTTTTCTTATAACGAAAAGGTTCAGATTATCCGCGATGTTACCACTGAGATAGAGGATAAAAAGATCACCACTATCCTCGGACACAATGGCTGTGGAAAAACCACACTGCTGAAACTGATTGCTCATCTTATTCGTCCGCAGGCAGGCTCTATTTCGCTTGACGGCAAGGATGTCTCTGAGTTTTCAAATAAGAACCTTGCCAAACGTATTGCATTGCTTGCACAGAAGGATTATTCATCTGATATTACTGTTGAACAGCTGGTAAGTTTCGGAAGATATCCTTATCAGCGTTATGGTATGGGTCTGTCCCAGAAAGATAAGGACAGGGTGGATTATGCTCTCAGAGAAATACATATTGAGCAGTTCAGAAACAACAGCATTCTTCATCTGTCAGGCGGCCAGAAACAAAAGGTCTATATTGCACTGGCTCTTGCTCAGGATACCGATATTATTATTCTCGATGAACCGACTACATATCTTGATATCAATGTCAGGTTTGAGATCATGGATCTTGTGAAACGCCTGAATCAGTCAGGCAAGACTATCGTGATGGTGTTGCATGATCTTGATTTAGCTTTGGAATACTCAGATAACATTATTCTTATGGATCAGGGAAGGATCGTGATACAGGGGCCTAAACAAGAAGTAATTGAATCAAAAATGATTGAAAAGATTTTCAATGTGGAACTTTATCCGATCAATTACAAGGGCAAGACTGTTTATCACTTTATGAGAAACGACTAGTCGTTATCTTCCTTTTCAGATTTGTTTTTCTCTTCCAGTTCATTGAATTTAGCCAGCAATTCATCTTTGTTTTCAACCAGATACTTAAATGTGGTCATCATTATATACACTCTCGCTTCATAGCTCTTGAAAATGAAATAAGACGGTATGAGTGATATTCCGATTGAAAGCATTATGTAATGAATTATTGTCGGAAAATCAAACCTGAATGCCAGAAAGGCACTCCCGAAGACAATTACTGACTCAATGATAAGATGAGTTGTGACAATGATGAAGTTTTCTCTGTTGACGTAATTGTTCGGATCTTCAATGTCTTTTTTCGTGAAAGCGAAATCTATTTTCTTCATGGCTTTTCCCAGGCTTATTATCCGTTTTTTGAGGTATTAATTACAATAGCTTTGTAATTAAAAAAGCCGTTCCGACAAATATATCAGAACGGCTTGAATAAGTCAGTGATAAGGTTCTATACGAATTTTGTTGTTCTCTTTGAAGCTGCAACGATCTGAACACTGATGAAAAGTGCGACCAGATAGAGGACTAATGTCGCAATCAGGATATAGTCGTATTTCATATTTGTGCTCTCGAGAATAATCTCTGACATATTGTTTCCTGTAAGACCGGCAACTGCCCATGCTGATAATGTAAGACCGTGGATCTTACTGATCTTGTCCATACCGAAACGGGCCTGCAGAAGTGCGGGCAGGGTGGAGAAACCGCCGCCGTATCCGGCGTTGACGATGAGAAGCAGTGCAATGACGATGATTCCGAAGATGAGTGACTTGGGTCCGTTGGTGATTGCAAACGTTGCCAGAGCAATTGCGGTGATTACTACAGAGCTGGTGAAGATGATCTTGTAAACAGTGTCACGGTCCTTCATGCCGTCTGATATTGTTGAATAACCGATTCGGCCGAGGGCGTTGAAAGCTGCTGTTACTGAAGGAACAATGCTGACAAGAGCTGCAATCGTAGCTGCAGAAGATGCAGCAAATGCAGTTCTTACAATCTGTTTTTCATAAGTAATGAGGGCAAGACCGCAGTGGATATTGAGGAAGAACATGATCCATATACCGACATAAACGGGATCTTTGAACATTGAAAGGACATGGAATGAGCCTTTGACATCTGCAGGTTCAACCCATCCTTCAGGTTTTTTGATGAGGAAATGACCGAGCATCATCATGGCAAAATAAACAGCACCGAGGATATAGAACATGGCAGAGATACCGAAACTATTCTGAAGTGCTTCCATGATTGGGGTGGCAATAGCCTTTGCCAGACCGAAGCCCATGATAGAAATACCGGTTGCAAGACCTTTTCTCTTATCAAACCAGAGCATGAGTGTTTTGACAGGAGTCAGATAGCCGATACCAAGGCCGATACCCATAATGCAGCCGTATGATAAAAGAATACATACCAAAGCAAGAGGACCGGTCAGGAACTGGATCGACAGACCAGTGCCGATCATACCGGCAGTGAAACATAAACATGCGATGAGAGAGGATTTCTTGATGTCTCTCTCGACCATTCTGCCTGCGAACGCAGCAGACATACCGAGGAAGAAAATTGCCAGTGAGAATGCCCATCCCACTGCAAATGTGCTCATACCGATTTTAGTAGCGATTGCTTCTTTGAATGTTGACCAGCAGTATACGGTGCCGATTGAACAATGAATCAGCAAGGCAGGAACTGCAGCCCGCATCCATTTGTTGTTTAGCCAGGTCATATGCGCTTTACCTCCGGACTTAATATTTTGCCCAGACGGTCGGCACATACCGCAGAAGATCTGTGGACGCCTATCGCACTGTGTTAAATCACATAATCCGTCAGCGATAGGTGAATTTGATGCTAGGCATTATAACATAATAAAAAATAACAGACCAAACTATTCTTGTGCCTAGACATCACTTTTTTTGATTTTTTGTTATTCAATATCTTGTAGTTATGATAGAATTTTTCATATGAAATACTACTATATTTGGACAATCGGCTGTCAGATGAATGAGTTCGAATCGGAGGAACTGCAGTCCCGTATTGAAGCTGCAGGATACTGCGAGGTATTTCGACCTGAAGAAGCTGATCTTATCGTAATGAATACATGTATGGTCAGGCAGAGCGCCGAGACAAAGGCAATCAACAAACTTGAAAACCTTAAACCTCTCAAGAAATTAAACCCTGACCTGAAGATCATTCTGACAGGATGCCTTGTCGGTTTTGAAGGAGCTACCGATGCCCTGAAAAAACAGTTTAAATATGTAGATGAATTCCTGCCTCCCGGCAAACTTCCGGTCTGGCTGCAGAGTTATGACCGTCAGATGAAAACCGGAATATGCTCGTTCGTTCCGATACAGGAAGGATGCGATAATTTCTGCACATACTGTATCGTTCCATACAGACGCGGCAGGGAACACAGTGTACCGCTTGACGAAATAGAACGTAAAGCGAGAAAGATGGTTGCTCTCGGAGCAAGAGAAATAACTGCACTGGGACAGAACGTGAATTCCTATGGCAAGGATCTTGTGCCTCAGGCTGATATCACGGATGTCCTTGAAACACTCAATGCCATAGAGGATCTCAAAAGAATAAGATTCCTTACTAATCATCCCAAGGATATGACACGTAACTTAATTGAGACTATGGCAAGACTTCCCAAGGTCTGCGAGCATATCAATCTGGCTGTTCAGTCAGGTAATAATGAAGTGCTGAGAAGAATGAACAGGAATTATACTGTTGAACATTTTCTGGATCTCGTAGATATGATGCGTGAGATCATACCCGATATCGCAATAGTCACGGATATGATCGTAGGCTTCCCGGGTGAGACCGAGGAACAGTTTATGGATACCATCGGACTGATAAAAAAGGTCGGATTTGATGCCATACATATTGCTGCTTACTCTCAGCGGTCCGGAACTTATGCTTCCGAACATCTGAAGGATGATGTTCCGGAAGAAGAAAAGGAAAGAAGACTTCATATGGTCGAAGATATACAGAAGGATATTCTTACTGAGAAGAACAAAAAGTATCTCGGTCAGAGTGTTGAAGTGCTTTTTGAGAGTAAAAAGAACGGCAGGTGGCAGGGCAGGACCAGAAGTGATAAACTAACCTTTACTGAAAGTGAAAAAGATCTCGCTGGAATAGTAACGAGAGTCAATATCGATAGGACTACAGCTTGGTCGTTACACGGTAATTTGGAGGAATAAATGTTTGATAGCCCTTACATCATGATTGTAGTCTTGGTGCTTATGATGGTTTTCTTTTATTTCATGATCATCAGACCCCAGAAAAAACAGCAGAAGGAAGCCCAGGATCGAATCAATTCACTCAAAGTAGGAGATAAGGTCGTCACAATCGGTGGATTTTTCGGAACGATCAACCGAGTTCTTGATGACGGTTTTCTTCTCGAGGTAGCAAATGGCGTTGTCGTTAAGATTGCAAAGCAGGGTATTGCTTATCCCCAGAATCCTCCTGCAGCAACTTCTGAACCTGCTGCTGAAGAAACTGAAACTGCAAAAGATGACGACAAGAACAATCAGTCACCCATAGAAGATAAAAAATAAACGTGCTGATCAAATAAAGTTTACAGCGTCAGGCGTAAATCGCACTTGTAATTTAGTGCCATTTACTGATATTATTACAAACTGTTGTATAACGGAATAAAACAGTTTTACGTTTGTTTGGCTGTAAGATAGTTAGGAGTTAGAAAAATGGCTGAAGATACTCAGAATAATGTTGCAGTAGAAGAAGCACCCAAGTCAGTGGTTCCTGAACTGGCTTCCGGTGATACTGTCAAGGTAAGCGTCCGAATTAAGGAAGGCGACAAATCCCGAATCCAGGTATTCGAAGGTGTCGTTATTAAGATCGTCAACAGTGTTGACGGCGGTAACTTTACTGTACGACGTGTAGCATATGGCGTTGGTGTTGAAAGAACCTTCCCCAGAATGAGCCCTATGCTTGCCAAAGTTGAAGTACTCAGACATGGTAAAGTTCGACGAGCTCGACTTTTCTACTTGAGAGATCGATCCGGTAAGGCTGCTCGTATCAAAGAACGCCGTGTCTTTACCAAGTAATTGGTATATTGAATCAGTAACTGAAATAGTCATGGAGAAATCCATGACTATTTTTTTATTCAGCAGTTTTTCTTATTCGTTAATATATAATGATATCTATGAGATACGCGGATGTATGTGTTGATTCCCCGGTATTGGCAAATGAGGGAATCTTTTCATATTCAGTGCCTGAAGGAATGTCTGTAAAGATCGGGCAGGCAGTTATCGTACCCTTCGGCAAAAGGATAATTCAGGGAATAGTAGTCGGCCTTCCTGACGAGCCGCAGGTTGAATCTGTTAAGGATATCGATGCTGTTATAGGTGATAACAACCTGATCAGACCGGATCAGATCGTGCTGGCAAAGATGATCAGCAATTATTACAAATGTCCTTTGTATTCTTCAGTTTCTCTGTTCCTTCCGCCCGGTTTTAACCGTCAGTCAGTACAGTACGTATGGAAAACCGATAAGCAATCTGCTGCTGAATTATCTGCAAACCAGCAGGAAATTCTGAACCAGCTGGACAATGGTCCGTGCAAGATATCCTTGTTCGATAAAAAGGATGTTCATTCCCTGATCGAAGCAGGACTGGTCAGGACAGAATACAGACTGGGAATTCCGAGAGTCAAACCGAAGTACGAAGTAGTCTACAGATGTAAGCTTTCCAAAGATGCTTTTGATGAGAAAAACAGATATCTTGTAGAGCACAGAATGTCAGCTCGTGCAAAACTGCTTTCTTTCATCTATTCTTCCGAAAAACCTTTGTCTATGACAGAGATAAAAAATGCCGGTTATACAAATAATCTTGTTAATCTTCTGGTTGCAGACGGTCTGATTGAAAAAAGACTAAGGGAAGTTATCAGAGGAACACTTAATTATCCCGCCACTTCGACTCTTCCCTATGAACTGACATACCATCAGAAGATTGCTCTCAGTGAGATCACCAAAGGAATATCAAAACAGAAGGGTGACAAATATCTGCTTCAGGGCGTAACGGGAAGCGGAAAAACTGAGGTGTACCTCAGAAGTGCGGAAGCTGCTTTGAATAAATCAAAGCAGGTTATTGTCCTGGTTCCCGAGTTAACTCTTGCGTCCCAGATAATAAAAGCCTTTTCACAGAGATTCCCGGGAAGAGTATCGATCCTGCACAGCGGAATGACTCTTGGTGAGAGATATGATCAGTGGAGACAGATAAAAGCCGGTAAATGCGACATTGTGATCGGAGCAAGAAGTGCTGTCTTTTCTCCTGTCGAAAATATCGGACTGATAGTAATTGATGAAGAACATGAATATGCCTATAAGCAGAGCGACAGTCAGCCATTGTACCATGCCACAAGAATAGCTGAGACGATCTGCAAGATGACCGGGTGTGTCCTTGTTCTTGGCAGTGCAACACCTGATGTCTGTACCCGCTATGGTGCAGACCATAAAAGATACGAATTGCTCGAGCTTCCCAGACGGATCAATGGAAGCGACAAACTTGATTACAGAATTGTAAATATGTGTGATGAAGTTAAGAATGGCAATACTTCGATTTTTTCCAAACTGCTCAGAGATAGTATCAGCGAAACACTGAAAAGAGGCGAACAGGTCATTCTGTTCCTTAACAGACGCGGAGACGGGCAGTTCGTACAGTGTCATAACTGCGGATATGTGGTCAAGTGTAAAAGCTGCAATATTGCCATGACATATCATTCGGATATAAATAAGCTGATTTGTCACCGCTGTGATGCAAAAAAGAAATTGCCTGATATCTGTCCCAGCTGTAAAAAAAGTAAATTGACGGTGTATGGTATTGGCACTCAGACTGTGGAAAGAGAAGTCGCCCGTCTTTTCCCGAAAGCGAGAATGATGCGATGGGATGGCGATTCAGTAAAAAACAGTGTCACGACTGAAAAGCTTATCTCAAGCATGGCCAATAAAGAAACAGATATTCTGATAGGTACCCAGTCTATTGCCAAAGGTCTTCATTTCCCTTTTGTAACGCTTGTAGGTGTCGTTTCAGCGGATATGTCGCTGAATATGCCTGACTTCAGGGCATGTGAGAGAACATTCCAGATCATCTCTCAGGCTGCCGGCAGAGCCGGAAGGGGAGATAAACCGGGGACTGTGATAATACAGACATATCAGCCTGATAATTACGCCATCACATCAACAAAAACTGAATATGATGACTTTTACAGAAAAGAAATAAAAATGCGTAAAGAGATGGGTTATCCTCCCTTCAGCAACATGGCCATAATCACCGGTGAAGAATCGGATGAGGAAAAAATAGTTGAGAAGATGCAGTCTTTGAAGGAACGGCTGATCAAACATGCCGGCAGTATGGATGTTTCGGTCAGTATCCTGGGACCGACTCCTTCATTCATCTCCAGGAGACGGGGAAAATACAGGTATGAACTGAATATCTGCGGACAGGTCAACCGCTTGCTGGAAGGAATCAATATACCCAGGGAATACTTTATTAACAAAGATCCACTCGGTTTATGAGTATGTGCTATTATCTCTAATAATATGCTCGATTTCATTAAATACATTGGTAAGCCTGAAAAGCAGGTATTAAACGATTGGGTATCTTCCTTCCCGGACGTTCCATCATATATCGTAGGCGGCACTGTACGTGACTGCATACTTAAAAAGACGATTTCAGACGTTGATATTGCGGTTGAAAAGATCCCGTTCGAAGATATAGAACAGTTTGCCGTTCAGCATGAACTCAAGGCGATATGGCTTGACCGTGAAAACGGAGTGATACGCATACTTCCAAGGGATAATGAATGGCATATCGATGTCGTTTATATCAGCAGTATTGAAGAAGATCTGAACAGACGTGATTTTACCTGCAATGCTCTTGCTGTAGACCTTAAAGAAGCATTGAACGGTGAACCGGAACTGATAGATTTCTGCGGAGGACTAAAAGATACTCTTGCTCACAAGCTCAGAGTTCTGAATGACAATACTCTTACTGAGGATCCTATCAGAATACTGAGAGGAATCAGGTTAAGTGCAACACTGGGTTTCTCTCTTACTCTTTCTGCCAGGAAACAGATAAAACGAGATGCATACTGCCTGGAAAAAAGTGCAGGCGAAAGAGTCAGAGACGAACTGCTTGCATTGCTGAGAGCCCAGGATTCATCAAAATACTTTCAGCTTATGCTTGATCTCGGAATCATTGACATACTCTTTCCTGAAATGCTGCCCTCGTTGGAAGTGGATCAGCCGGGTGAGCAGCAGTGGGATGTTTTCCACCATTCCATCAATACTATGGATGCTTTTGATTTTATTGCCCGTAAAGGTAAATGGCCATATACAGATAAAGAGGTTCTTAAATACTTTATATGGGATGATGAACTTGCTGATCATTTTAATGAGGAGATCAGTTTCGGCAGTACCCGTCACGAGCTTATGAAAATGGCAGCCTTCCTGCATGATGTTTCGAAGCCTGAAACAAGACTTGTAACACCTGAAGGAAAGATACGTTTTTACGGACATCCGAAGAAAGGTGCTGAAGTCAGCCGTGAAATTCTGAAAAGACTGCGTTTCAGCAGTAAGGAAACTGATATTATCTGCAGGCTTATTGAACACCATCTCCATCCGGTTCAGCTGTCAGGGAAAAGAGAAGAGGAATTCGTGCCTCCAACATCCAGATCGTTATATCGGTACTGCCGTGATCTGGGCAATGAGGCAATAGATGCAACATATCTTTGTCTGGCCGATGAACTGGCGGCTGTTGGAGAGAGTTTAGATTTAACAAACTGGATTTGGCATGGTAAAATCAACAACTGTATTGTTGAGTATTACCGTCAGATAAAAAGTGCCCCGTTAATTAAACTCATAAATGGCAATGACTTGCTGAATATGGGATTAAAAGGGCCTTTGATCGGACAGTTACTTGACCAGGTTAGGACATTACAGAGTGAAGGTACGATTCAAACTCGTTCCGAAGCTTTGGAATATGTAAATAAAATACTTGAACAGGGGCAAAATGAAACGTAAAAGCTACTGGCAGATTTCAGTGGTACTGGTTGTGCTTGTATTGGCATTACTGGTCGTGTTCCCTATTCATCGCGGCATTCTCGGTCATAAGGATGTAGTTTTAGGTCTCGATCTTCAGGGCGGTCTCTATCTGGTATATGAAGCGGATCTTGAAAACATCGAAGACAAGAATGTCGATGATGTATTGAGCGGAATCACTTCAGTTATTCAGAACCGAGTTAATCCTCTTGGTTTAACTGAAGCTTCTATTGAACAGCAGGGCGAAAACCGAATTGCTGTCCAATTACCTGGTGCTACACTGACCCAGGATCAGATCGATGCGATCGGAAGGACCGCATTGCTTGAGTTCAGAGAACAGTCAACTGATGCAGACGGAAAATTAATCTGGATTCCTGCAACAGGTGAACTCAACGGAGAAACAGTTGTATTGTCATCCAATTACTTCAAGGATAATACCTATGTTGCAATGGATGATACGACAAAAGCAATCTATCTTGTATTCAATTTCACTGAAGAAGGTGCCAAACTTTCAGAACAGGTTACCACCCGTTTGCTTCATAAACAGCTCGGTATCTTCGAAGGTGATCAGATGCTGATGGATGCTACCGTTCAGGCTGTTATTACAACCAGCGGTCAGATCACAGGTCTTTCTTCAGCAGAAGCTACAATCCTTTCAAAACAGTTGAATGCCGGCCGATTACCTGTCGCACTGGACATGGTATATCAGGAAACGGTCACACCGACACTCGGTGCTGATTTTGTCCGTCTGGCTGTTATTGCGGCTGTCATCGGAACCATCCTTGTGATGTTGCTGATGAGCTTATATTATAAAGTTCCCGGTATTGTTTCATCTGTGGCACTGCTTATATATGCCGTGATTCTTCTGGCAGTATTTAAGCTTTTCAATGTTACATTATCACTGGCCGCAATCGGTGGTTTCGTAGTATCCATCGGTATGGCTGTTGATGCCAATGTTCTTATTTTTGAACGATTGAAAGAAGAACTTGCCAATAAGAGAACCCTGAATGCGGCTTGTGAAGTTGGTTTCAGCCGAGCATGGTCCGCTATCTGGGACTCAAATATTACCACCATCATTGCCTGTATAATCCTGGCAGTTATGGGTTCAAGCATCCCGGGCGGTGCCTCGGTTCAGGGCTTCGCTATTACTCTGCTCATCGGTGTGATCGTCAGTCTTTTCACTGCAACATTTGTCACCAGATCATTACTGAGACTTGTTGTTGCCACTCCTCTTTCAAACAATCCTGGTTTATTCACACCTGCAAGGAGGAGAAAAGATGCTTAATATTATCGGAAACAGATTCAAGTTACTCTTAGCAGGCATCGTTGCATTACTTGTCAGTGTTATTTTGCTGGTGATTTTCGGCCTTAAACCGGGTCTTGAATTCACAAGCGGTACTATGTTTACTCTTCGTTTTGAAGATCAGACTGAACTTTCTGTAGCTGAAGTCCGTTCAGCTATGAATGATCTCGGTTATGCAAATGCTGTCGTTCAGTCCACATCCCGCGGCGATTTCCAGATCAGAATCAGCCTTGCGGAAAATGATGAAGTCAGCCAGATAGAAAACAAACTCGCTGAGAAATACGGCAAAGTGACCAGAGAAGGTATCACAAAGGTTGAACCTACTATTTCACATCAGACTGTCCGTGCAACTGTGATTGCTATTATTGCCGCATCCATCGGTATGCTGCTGTATATCACTTTTGCATTCAGAAGAATGCCTAATCCGTTCCAGTATGGTGCATGTGCTATCATCACTTTGATCTGGGACCTTACAATGGTCATCGGCACTTTCGCACTTATTGCCGGTATAGCCGACTGGGAAATCAACCTGATGTTCATCACCGGTCTCCTCTCAGTTATTGGTTACAGTGTCAATGATAAGATAGTTATGTTCGACCGAATCCGAGAGAACAAACGAAGATCAGTTTCAACCAACTTCTCCACTCTCGCAAATGTTTCTGTTGTTGAATCGATCAACCGTTCACTTCTTACTTCAGTCAGTACAATGCTTGCAGTTCTTGCATTGATGTTCTTTGTCGGTTCATCTATCAAAACATTCCTTATGGTTCTCCTTCTCGGTATCATTTACGGTACATACAGCTCCATTTTCTTCTGTGTACCTTTCCTCACCGTTTGGGAAAACAGAGAATGGGGTAAGATCTTTTCCTTCGGTAAATAACCGGTTGTTTTGGTTTGCATACAGGGGTTCCGATTTAAGATAATCGGAACCCTTTTTTTTAATTTCAGAAAACGGGTATCATTAAGTATGATTGATTTAATTGAAGAACAGCGTCTGAAAGAAGCAAAAAGAATTGAAAGGGTGCTGAGCTATCAGAGATGGCTTTATGTGCCTGCTCTTCTTCTGACAACACTGATGTATGACAGATTGTTTTCCATTTGGACACTGTTTCTTCTTCTGTCACTTGTCCTGACCAATGTTGCAGTGTGGTTTTTCAGCACACGAAGCGATACATACAGGAAACAGCTTGTTCTTGGTTGGGCTGTTCTGATCATCGATACTATCATTCTAATAGGACTTGCATTGTTCCTGCTTCAGGTCGGCAATTCATTTATCATAGCTGCATTCTTCCTTATCGTAACTGAAGCATCTGTCCGGTTCGGGCTTAAGGGCAGTCTGATCGTAGATATTATCTGTGCAGCCATTATTGCATTTCTGTATAAAGTTGCAAATGATAATTTCGGTGTTGAAATCAGTTTTGCAGATTATATGGTAAATATCGGCATCATGAGTTTTGTTTCATTGATGGTCGGAATGTCATCACGAAATTCATCCAAACTGAGAGAATCACTGAATCAGCTTGCCAGGGAAAGAGCTCTTATTGAGGAAAGACACAGAATGTCCAACGAACTTCATGACAGCGTTCTGAAATCTCTTCAGGGCCTTTCATTGGAAGCATATGCATTTGGTGCAGGATCTGATGATGAAAAGATCAAAAAGGAATCCGAATATATTGCAGGTGTCTGCCAGCAACTCAGTCATGATATCCGTAATATCATTCTGGAACTCCGTGAAGATTCACAGAAAGGTGATATTTCAGATCAGCTGCAGGTGATCGTCAATAAATACAATGGGCAGAAAGGCCTTCAGTGTGAACTGGAATGCAGTGAAAAAATAGATAATCTGCCGCTCAAACTGAGACATGATCTTATCGAGATAACTCAGGAAGCACTTCATAATGTTATAAAGCATTCGTCTGCAACCAGTGCAAAGGTTACCCTGAAAAAACAGGAAGACGAATTGTGTCTTATAATACGGGACAACGGAGAAGGCTTTAAAGAAGAAGTGACTGATTTCAATACTTTCGTGAATATGGGTAAAATAGGACTTGCTTCCATAAAAGAAAGAACTGACAGTCATAATGGTATCCTTTCAGTGGATAGTTCAGACCAGGGTACTGTGATCAGTGTTACAATACCACTCAAAAGCACTTAAAAGCTGAAAAGGCGAAGTTTTGGAACAGATAAGATTATTTATAGTTGATGACAATTTTGTGGCCAGACGTGGTCTCAGGACCGTTTTGGAAAAAGAAGAGAGCTTCAGTGTGATCGGTGAAGCTGCCAGCGGACTGGATTTGCTGAAATCCGAAGAATTGAAAGATGCCGATATGGTATTAATGGATATCAGGATGGCCGGAATGGGTGGTATCCAGGCAACCGCAGAAGTTAAAAAGAAGTATCCTGAAATAACAGTACTGGCGATGACAAGTGTTGATGATCCGATCATTCTGGCGAATATCATAAATGCAGGCGCATGCGGATATCTGGTATATGGCCAGTTTCAGCCCAATGAAATGATAGATGCTATCAAAAAGGCGGCAGCCGGGGAAAAAGTGTTTATACCGCAGCTTGATCAGTTCTTTGATTCAAACACAGTCAGTACACTGTATGATATAAAAACTTATTATCACGATCCTCTGACTGCAAGAGAGGAAGATGTTCTCAGTCTTATCGGCAACGGATTCGATAACTCCCAGATATCAGCCATCATGGGAATCAATGAAAAAACTGTGAAGAATTATGTGACCCGTATCTATTCGAAACTCGGTGTGACAAACAGACGTGAAGCTATTCTGTATGTTTTGAATCATATCCTGACGGGGGAAAACTACTAGAATCTTGAGATAAATTCATCAAAGTTCTTGTAAAGGATATTATCCAGTTCAAAGTCCTTCAGAGGTAAGCTTCTTAATATCTCAAGTTCATCTTTTGCATCCCACATGGGATAGTCAGATCCGAAAAATATCTTTTCAGAACCATATGTATGCAGAAGTTTTATGATCGTTTCTCTGTCAGTAAGCTGCATGGAAGATGAAGTGTCAACGTGGATATTCTCTCGTTTTGCCATTTCTTCAGCGTGGTCGCCCCAGATAGACCATCCACCGAAATGAGCAAGGATCATCTCCAGTTCAGGATGCTTGTCGCTGATATGCAGAAGTCGTTCGGGTCTTGAAAATTCTGTTCTGTAATCACCTGCATGAAACAGGACAGGCACTCTGCCGTTTATTATGGAATACAGTCTCATGGCGTCATCATTGTCGCAGTTGAATTTCTGAAAATCCGGATGGAGTTTGATGCCTTTGAGGCCGATTGCAATAAGATTTTCAACCTGTTCTTCCATGTCATCCGCACCTGGGAAGATAGTGCCGAATCCGTAAAATTTATCGGGGTGTTCAGCAACACTGGCTGCAATGAAATTGTTGATCGAATGGACCTGTTCAGGTTTTGTTGCCACAGAACAAACCAATGCTTTGTCCACACCGGCTCTTTTGTGAACATCCAAAAGGCCCTGAACTGTACCCGGGCACTGTATGGTGATTTCATAGAAATCACCGATGCCTTTGACTGCTCTCTCTGCAATTTTATCGGGGTATATATGTGTATGTGTGTCGATTATCATTCTATTCAGTCTTTATCTTTTTATTCTTCTCAAATAATGCATGTTTTACTGCAGAGAAGTACCTGAGATTCACGATCGTCCCAATCGGAATTTCGAGTTCAAGTCTTTCGGCAGCCTTAAAGCCGTTGATTCTGTCCATTTCGGGTTTGAGAGCCAGTAGACCTTCCTTATCGTTCTTGGCAACAAGTTCATCAATCTGTTTTTCGATCGCACGTGCATCATCAATTCTCTTGAGCTGCGTGTCACAGAGGTCCTGTGCCAGAAGACCGTGTTTGGCTTTATAAACGGTCAGCTGACGAATGGCATCATAAGTTACCTCGGTAATATCATCTGCAGGAAGCCATTTGGTTTCATAGTTAAGTGAATATCTCCAGCTGGGCATTGCAAGTGCCTGGCGGTGTTCTTCAAGGGTCTTGAATCTGAGTTTGAATCCGTATCGTTCAGGGAAATCAAATGCAAGACAACCAGGTGCCATGAACGGTGCCTGATGTCCCATGAAGAGGAACAACTTGGGATTATCATGGAATTTAGTCATCAATTCATCACAGTAGTCGATATTATCCATGACATTTTTGCGGTCCTGTTTCCACAGGCCGATCATGAAGAAGATCTCGACTCTGCAGGCGCCGAACTCAAGTGCTGCACCTATCATCTCTTCCATTGCTTCATTGGTGAAGTTTCTTCCGAGACTGACAGATCTTACTTCGGGATCATGTGATTCCGGAGACATATCGAGAGAGAAGCCCGGGCAGCAGTCGGCCACCTTCTTGGTGAACTCTCTTGTCCAAGGATTGAAAGCTTCGAACATAAGGGTATTCTTGACTTTGTTAAGCTTAATGAGGTCAAGGATCCTGTTGGCTCTTTCTTCTCCGCCTTCTCTGATATCACCCACAAGCAGGATCGGAGCACGGGTTATCTTGCTAAGGTGAACGATATCCTTGACGATATCTTCTGCTGCTCTTCTTGCAGGTCGTGTTCTGTTAAGGTAATTCGGAGTTGCATCTCTTGCTCCGCCGCAGAAAATACAGTTATACTGACAGCCTCTTGTAGTAAATACAGCTGTCACAGGGTATTTGATCCAGCCTTTGAACGGAACAACACTGGCAAAATCATGATACTTTATAACCTGTCTGACCATTTGTGAATAATGGTTGCCCATGACATGTCTGATGTCATTAGGCACGTATGAAAAGTCATTGAACTGAGGTTCGTTCCTTTCGTTTTTCCAGCATAAGTTAGGGATCTTCGAGAAATCCTTGTTACCATTGAATTCCTTCATAAACTCAAGGAACGGAACTTCTGTGGAATCGCCGCGGAGGATAAAATCCACTTCGGGATATTGGATAAGCTCATTATAGAAACGTGATGATGAATATCCGCCGAATATGATCTTTGAATTCGGATGATACTTTTTTACTATTCTTGCTATTTCAATTGAACCATGGCAGTGAACCATCCAGTGGAGATCGATACCAAAAATCGGTGCTTCAAGCTTGGCTATGAATTTTTCTGCATCGAACTTTGCATTTCGGATCATTCTCCATGCAATGTTGACCACACGTGCATTGAATCCGCCTTTTTCAAGGTATTCGGAAATACTTGCCAGACCAACCGGATACATTTCAAAAACAGGTGTCGCAAGCACAAGATCTGAGACCGGTCCGTAAAGCTGTGGAATCTTTCTGAAATCATAAACATGAGGTGCATGCAGCAATATAATATCCGGTTTTGCCATTATTAACTCCCTCTGGCTATAAACGCCATTTTTTATTATAGATTAAACAATGTCATAAACAAAATTGATTAAGTTTAAAAATGCAGTTATTATATCGGTGAAGTTATGAGACTTATATGTAATAAGCTGATGGTTGCTGACCTTGCGAAAGCAACAGCCTTTTATGAAGACGTCCTTCATCAGGAAGTTTATGAGGTATTTGATGATATGATCGTCTTCAAGTCGAATATTGCACTGGTGAGTCTCAGCCGCTGGAGTGAAAAAGCAGCATCATTCAATCAGAATGTAACGGTTGGTTTTGCCGATTCCATTCTTCATTTTGAGGAATCTCACTTTGATCTGTATCTTTTTGAAATTGAAAGCAGGGGAGATATCAGATTTTTGCACAGGGTTGTCAAACGAAAAAATGGTCAGCGTCTGATAAGATTCTTTGATCCTGATAATCATGTTATAGAAGTCAGTGAGGCAAATAATCGTTTACCGGATGATTTAATGGCATCCCTGGTCGACTACAACGAAGAAGTCGATATCCTATCATGTACCGAACAGCCATGTATTTCACATTGTTCCGGAATTGCTTTCCTTGATAAAAAGACCGATAAAAAAGAATAACCCGATAATTTTGAAATTATCGGGTTATCAGTAATCGGCTTAATTATTCTATTTGCTTACATCCAGCAGGGAAATTGTCGGGGTCAGAGGCAGTGACTGCTTGGTTACCGTAAGCTTTGCAAGGGGATCATGTTTGTTGGAGCCCATTTCCTTAAAGAAATTGTCAACAGGCTCAAGATCGGCTGAATACAGATCTCGGTTGTAATGCATAGGGATAACGATCTTCGGTTCAATATGTCGGGTGATCGTTGATGCCTGTTTGGAATTGATCGTATATTTGCCGCCGACCGGAATCATCAGAATATCAATGTTGTCGATTTCGTCAAATACTGATGATGTTACGATATGACCCAGGTCCCCAAGATGACAGATGGTGATCTCATCAATGGTGTAAACAAAGATGATATTCTTTCCTCGTTCTGCACCCTCCATGCCGTCATGGAAAGAAGGAATGCCGTTGATAAGAACACCAGAGACTTCATATTCTCCGCATCTGGAAATAACCTTGGTCACATTATCGACTGCCTGGGTATAGTTGTGGTCAGCGTGGTCGTGACTGACTGTTACAATGTTTGCAGACTGCTTGCCCATAAGCCCGAAATCCGGACCGTACGGATCGGTAATAATGGTTGCCTGCTTACCTTTGATTTTAAAACATGATCTGCCTAAATATGTTATGTCCATGCCTGTAATTATACCTTTTCTCGAAGAATTGGGTCAATTATAACGATGCCTGATTTACTATATGATCCAGTTTCTTTTCCGGATAGTAATTGTATGTGAAAACCGGTACCACAGAATAGTGCTTCTCAGATGTTTTCATTACCTTTTCAGAGTCGTATGTGACGTTGTACCCCAGATCATCATACTCCATTGTTCTGACAAGTCCGCTCTCATCAAATACATTAATGACATTGCCGTAATCATCATAACTGAACCTGACTGAATGATTTTTGTTGTCTTTTTTCGTCACAAGATGTCCATCGGAATCATATTCCATATCGATGCGGTATCCTTCGGAGTCTTCTATTTTTATGATTTTGTTCTTCTCATTGTATTCAAAACAGGTTTCTTTTCCGTAATTATCTGTGAATCCGATCAGTCGGTTTGCTTCATCGAATGAATAAGAATAACTGTTTCCCTGATTATCGGATTTTCCAATACAGTTTCCGCTTGAATCATAGGAATACTCCTGGTCACCGATAACAATGGGTTCATTTATGGCATCGTAGATTATTCTCATATGATCGCCGTCAAAAGAATCCACTGATATTGTCAGACCTTTCATATTCGTTACGGTGGCGGTACCTTTTTCTGAATCAATAATCTTTATTGTGGACATATCATCAAAACGCTGGAACAGGACTTCTTTTCTTGCAGAGTAGGTGATCTTTTCAATGACAGGTGCAAGGCCTCGTCTGTCGTATACAATGTCATACAGAACGTTATACGGGGAGTCGCTGATGGATGTAAGTAATCCGTCTGATGAATAATTGAAGAATATATTCTTATTCTCTGTATCCGTGATACATGTCAGATTATCGAGATTATCATATTCAAACTTAAACATTGTTCCGTCAGACAGTTCCATTGAAATACATCTGTTTCTGTCATCATATTTGAAAAGGAATTTCCTGCCGGCTGTATCCATGATGTCCTTTATTTTCAGTCCGTCATATGTGAGTGTCAGAGCATTTCCATAAGCATCGGAAACGTATTCAAGGTAATAATCGGCGGTATTGGTAAAGGATGAATACTTGTAATACATGTTATCAACGCCACGGTACACAAATGAATCATCACCCTGTACCAGTTCTCCGGTCTCATGCATGATAGGCAGAAGTACACGGGGCTTCTCATTGCTTATCTGTCTTGTGGTAAAACTGCTTGAATCTCCATCCCCGCTTGTCACTGTGAATGTATCGGCGCTGGATCCTCTGAATACTGCGGAAGAGTAATTGAAATGCCATCCGTTTCCGAACATGCCTGATTCGCTTGCCCGGTTTGTATTGAAGCTCAGACATGGTCTGATCGTAAGCCCGGACATATGTGTTTCAAGCATCTTGTAGCGGATGAACAAACCAAGATCTGTAGTGTTTATCTGGCATGACAGATGATGTGACAGCTTATGCTTCAGATACAGTGTCTGTTTGTTGAACTCGGGCGATGATGCACTGTTGGGAGTAAGGGGTTCGACTGACATGGATACAAGAGCCTTCAGAGATTGCTTCAGTGAAGTCAGATTGGTATCGGTGCTGTACTTGTCAGGTCTGTTCTGTGAGGCGGCTTCATCTATTGCTTTCTGTATTGAAGCTATTTCATCTTCTTTATTTACAAATACGACCTTCTTCGGCTTGTATTCGATATCTTCAGGCTTGTCCTGATATTCGACTTTCGTTCCGCAGATAGGACAGAATGCATATATATTCTTCAGTGCTGAATGACAATTGGAGCAGAAAATCACATTTTCATCATCAATAAATGCTTCCGGATTATTGTTGATTATTACAGGAGCAGTTTCCGCTTTTACTGTCTGAATTGTCGGGTTCGGTGTTTCATTGAACTTACTTGTTTCAGATATTGGTGATGCTGATATAAATTCTTTTACTGTTTCCGGTTCTGATTCCACGGATGTTTCAGAAATATATTCAGTTTCTGTTCCTGTTTCCAGTACCGGTTCGTTGTATACAGGCTCAACAACTTCAGATTTGGTGTCTTCTACTGTTTCCTCTGTTTCAGAATATACCGGAATATCTTCAATCGGTGGTTCTTCTGTATATGATGATTCTTCAGCCTGTTCAATATCAGTTGTACTTATTGAATTCTCTGAAATCTGTTCATCAGCAACAACAGAAACTGATGAATCACTGGTTTTGGGAATAATCGGAATGATCACTTCGGATTCAATAGGTTCGCGTACAGGCTGCTGATCACTGCCCTGGGTTTTTGCCTCTATTACATAAGTCTGGGTTTTCTCTGGCTGTGTTATTTCAGCTCCGCACCAGTGGCAGAACAGGGCAGACGGTCTGATCTTCTTTGAACAATTTTGACATTCGATCAGGTTTTCATCATTGATCACGGTTCCGCACCATCGGCAGAAAGTTGCGGTCGGTTTGATCTTTTCTGAACAATTGGGACAGTTTATCAGTGTTTCCAGATCAGTTCCGCAGAATCTGCAGAACTTTGCAGTTACAGATATTTTTTTAAGACAGACGGGACAATCTTTTTCCTGTGATTTGCCACAGAAATGACAGAACTTCGCATCAGAATTAATGCTGTTTCCGCAGTAAATGCAATCTTTCTCTGTTTCAGAATTATTCATAGCCATAATTCACTGTCTTTAAGTGAAGTATAACTTATTTATCCCTTTGAAAGAAAACCCTTATCTGTTGGGATTGTCTTTTGGATGATATTCAGGTACAACAGTGCTGATTGCCTTGACAACAGCATTGCTGTCACCGGTTTCAATGGCCGCATTCAGTACATCAAAGTCCTTGGCTATATCTCTGAGAGCACTGTCTTCAGGTTGTCTTTCAACATAAATTCTGTCATTTGCTGTTTTATAGTGAATGTCATTCTGAATTAGAGTCTCTTCAAAAAGCTTTTCACCGGGACGTACGCCGATTTCCTTTATATCGATATCCTTGTACGGTTCGAAACCGGATAATCTGATCAAGTTTTCAGCAAGGTCAAGAATTTTAACGGGTTCGCCCATCTGTAACACATAGATTTCGGTTTTCTTGGCAAATGCACCTGCGGCAAGAACCAGAGAAGCGGCTTCCGGTATCGTCATGAAGTATCTGGTCATCCGTTTATCTGTAATAGTGACCGGTCCTCCAAGCTCGATCTGGCGTTTAAACAAGGGGATCACTGAACCGGATGATCCGAGAACATTTCCGAAACGTACGGATACAAATTCCGTCTTGCAGGAAGGATCCTTAGACAGAGCGAATGTCATATATTCGCAGTAACGTTTTGTAGCTCCCATGACGCTGGTAGGATTGACTGCTTTATCAGTGGAGATGAACACGAATTTGGGACATCCGAATTCCATTGCATTTTTCATCAGGTTGTAGGTGCCGAAAATGTTATTCTTTACTGCTTCTGCAGGATTGTGTTCCATCAAAGGAACATGCTTATGCGCTGCTGCATGGAATACAACATCAGGATTATATTTTTTGAAAAGATCTTTTACTCTCTTCTGATCTCTTACTGAACCTATTTCAATAATAATCTCAATTTCATGGGTAATCAGCCTGTTGAGTTCATTCCTCAGGTCATATGCATTATTCTCAAAGATATCAAAGATGATCAGTCTGCTTGGTCTGTGTGATGCGATCTGTCTGCACAGTTCACTGCCTATTGAACCACCACCGCCTGTCACCAGAATAACTTTGCCTGTTACATATTTACGGACATCTTCGGCATTCAGCTGGACTTCAGTTCTTCCGAGAAGGTCTTCGACCTGGACGTCTCTGATCGCGGCACTGAGGTTGGTGTTTGCCATTACCATCATGGTATCAGGGAGAATCCTCAACTTACATCCTGCAGATTTGCAGATGTTGACTATTTCCTGTCTTCTATTGACCGGAAGGGAAGGTATTGCAAGAATTGCATCGTAGATCTTGTTTTTCCTGAGGGTCTCATCAAGATCATCAATATTGCATTTGACTTCAATACCGTGGATGGTTTTACCTGTTTTCTCTTTATCGTCATCAACCAGACCCCAAACGACATATGGGCTCTTGTAGTTGTACATGAGTTCTTCCATTAGTGCTACACCTGATTCACCTGCACCGATAATGGCAACAGGCCTCTTTTCATCAGCGGGAACACTTGATTCGATCTGACCGGAAAGCTGATGACGGAAAATTCTGTAGCAGAATCGTAAGGAAAGGGAACCGATTACGAAACAGGTCGCAACAGCCATGGTTGCAAAAGGTGTAGCCTGTCTCCAATCGATAATGTAACTGATCACAAGATACAGGAGAAATGAAATGATGTTGCTGAAAACAATAACAATATAGTCTTTTGCTTCACTGTATCTCCAGAGACGTTTGTATGATCCAAATGCAAAATCCATCAAAATAGAACAAACGCCGTATATGCCTACATTTCGTAAAAACAGAGGAAGTTCGGATCCTATCGTTTTGAAGTAGATTCTTGAGTAACCGTAGTCATGTGAAAGTTCAAGGTAAACATATACCGCAACACATATGATTGCGTATGTCAGTATGTCCAAAACAAGGACTATATTTCTTCTGTATTTGCTAACAAATTTACTGCCGAATAGTTTATTGAAGAATGAGTATAATTTGTTCATTATTATTCAACCGTTACAGTTTTTGCCAAGTTTCTTGGGAAATCGACCGGATTGCCTTTCTTCACTGCTGTATAGTATGCAAGTAATTGTACTACAACCAGGTTCAAAATAGGAGATAATATCGGCTTTGTATGAGGAACAGTGATAACGTAATCTGCCAGGTTGGAAATAGTCAGATCATTCTCCTCTGAAATAGCTATCAGCGGGGCTTGTCTTGTTTTGACTTCTCTCAGATTAGTAACCAGTGAGTCATAGTTTTCATCATGCGATACGATTGCGATTACCGGAACTTCCTTTCCCAGCAATGCAAATGGTCCATGTTTCAATTCCCCGGCTGCATATCCTTCACCGTGAATGTAGGATATTTCCTTAAGCTTCAGTGCTCCTTCAAGAGCTATCGGGTAGTTGAGTCCTCTGGCTATATAGATAGCATCCTTGAAGTCAGCAAGATAAGATGCAACAGATATAATACTGTCTACATTTTCAAATATCTTATTGATCTGGTCAGGAAGTTTTCTGAATGTATCCATGGCATCTTCTTTGTTAAGCTTGGATAAAGATGGATGTGCAAGTATAAGTGAATACAGTGCTGCAATCTGGCTCAGAACTGTTTTTGTAGCTGCAACACTTACTTCAGGACCGGCCTTTGTTGTCCAAACGTAATCTGCTGCTCTGGCAAGCTGTGAATTCTTTACATTCGTTATTGCCATCAGCTTGTATCCGTTTGCCTTGGCTGCTTTCGCAGCTTTTATTGTATCTGCAGTTTCTCCTGACTGGGATATGGCAATTGCAAGTGTGCCTTTTTGTCCTTTTGTAAGTGAGCAGTATTCGCTTCCAAGTTCTGCAAAAGTCGGGATTCCAAGGATCTGGGGTGCCAGATAACGCATCATCAGTGATGCATAATATGAACTTCCGCATGCCAGCGTTTTGATCATTCGTATTCCGCCAAGATCCTTGTCGATCGTTGCAAGCAGAGTGGCAAGATCATCGAGATCATCAATGGTAGTGGTAATAACACGAGGCTCCTCATGGATTTCCTTGAGCATAAAATGAGGATATCCGTGAAGCTCTGCATCATTGAGATTCTTATCGAGCAACTCTATTTCAGGTTCAGTTTCCTTGCCGTTTCTGAACAGCTTAATGCTGTCAGGAGTCAAAACAGCAGTATCGTGATCTTTCAGATATATGAATCTGTTAGTGTATTTTGACAAAGCAGATGAATCAGATGCTACGTAGCATTCACTGTCACCGACACCGATTACAAGCGGGCACCCGACTTTGCCGACATACAGCTTGTTTTCATTCTGTACGATTGCAGCTACAGCAAATGCGCCCTGAATTGTTCCCAGTGCTTTTTTGACGGCATCATCTGCGCTCATTGTTTTCATGTTTTCTTCTATCAGATGCGGAATGATTTCTGTATCTGTTTCGGATTTAAAAACATGACCTTTGTTTATAAGATCTTCCTTTAACGGAATAAACTGGTCAAGCGTTCCATTGTGAACGACTGCTACTTTATCTCCGCAGGAAGAATGAGGATGTGCATTTGCGGCAGTGGGCTCACCGCAGGTAGCCCATCTTGTATGACCGATTCCGATCTTGGAATTGACTTTCTTATGTTTTGCTTCAAGTTCTTTGACGCGACAGGTATCTTTTATTACTTTGATTCCATCAGATTGTACCAAAGCTATACCACATGAATCATAGCCTCGGTATTCCAATCTTTTCAGGCAGTCAAATAATACTTTGTCTGCATTCTTATATCCGATATATCCTGTAATTCCGCACATAACTAAATTACTGTTGCCCCACTAGGGATTATACCAAAAAGCTTTTCATTATTATTAATTTTCACGTTATTGCCGATAACCGTACCGGCAGATGCCGAGACATTGTCCATGATAGTGCACCCGTTACCTATCATGCTTCCGATCTGCA
>JAEESL010000029.1 GCA_016286345.1 Dehalococcoidales bacterium
TACCTGCCGGAATCGGTCTTTCGAATTTCATCCTGATTAATATCTCTTCTTCAGACCAGAAGTTCCCATTCCCGCAGACGACTTTTATGTATTTCATGACCTGTATACTGGTGTTGGCATTCCTGCTCGCATCACACTACGTCGCGATGAATGACATGAAGAGATGGAACCTGCCGTCAGCTATCAAGGAACGAGAATAATCTCCATCTTTTTGCCAGGTATTCCTGTTAGATTAGACGCTATAAGCATCGGAACACCATCTATTCTCATTAACATTCAGGAGCTTTTCTCGGTTGTGTAATTCATGGACTTCTAAGGCTTGTCCAAATTTTTGTCCGCACACCCAATACTTTGCTATAATCACGGCAAATACTTTGAAAATGTTTGATACACGGATATTGTAAACAGACATGTTTCATATTCGGGGTTATATATATGAATGAATCTGCTGATAAGGCGCTAGAGCTAGCCGGCGATGTAGTTATAGAAAACGTCGCACCCAAGCTCACATTCAACCGATTGTTCTGGATCTTCCTGTTGGGCTCTTTCCTCGGAGTATTAATCGAAGGAGTATTTGCATTCTTTGGCAAAGGTCACTGGGAAACCCATGTAGTATGCATGTGGGGGTGGATCAATCCACTCTACGGTACCGCCTCAGTAGGCTTCTATATCGGCAGCGTCATGATGCATAAAAAATCTTTTGCCTTTAAAGCAATAGTCATGACAGTCATTGCTACCGTATTAGAACTGTTAGCAGGTCTCCTTTTGAAATATGCCATCGGAATGCGGGCATGGAACTATGACGATCTGTTCCTTAATTACGACGGCATGATCTGTCCCCTGTTCTCTCTCCTCTGGGGACTCATTGCAGTAGTATTCATACTGCTCACTGACAAGATCAATCACGGCATGCGTTTTTTTGACAACAAGTCACTCAAGATAACCGGCATCATCCTAACGGTATTGCTGGTTGTGAATTTCTCTCTTACGACGATGGCCATCAGCCGATGGAGCTCACGCCGTTACGGCATACAGAGCGACACGCAAATCGGAGCATTCCTCGACAGGATCGCCGATGATAAATGGATGAGCAACCGATTCGTTGAATGGGAATTCCTGGACGACGTCGGAAAGCTATAAATCGCGTAAAATACGATTCCCAAGACCGCAGCAATCGCAATGAGTAGAATGGGAGAGATCCCATTCTTACGGAATTTCTTAGCCCCGAAATACACGGCTGCCAGGACATGCCTAAGAAAAGATATCTTTTACTTAAAACAGCAGCCAGGAAAACTGCCGTATTGTTGCCGTATCTGGTATTATTTCACCTTTTACACAAGAAGAACATGCATGGTGGATTTGTCTGAATCAGAATTGGTCAATGCAACAAAACGAGCTTCCGTGTGAGTTAGTTTATACACACTAGAAATATAGTTATTCACTTTTTCAAGAGATATCTTTGAATAATCCTTATCCGTGAACCAACATGCCATACTGCTAAAGGAGTATCTCTCAGCAATAGCAGATACTTCTTCTATAAGGTCATTAAACTCATTTTCCAGACTGCTAGAATGGAAGTAATAAGCATCTGAATACTCTGAATTGAAGACCGCTTCACAGAAACAGATGGCTTCGTCAGCCAGTTGCGAGGATAAAGATTGTGTAACCATTAATTCTTTAATACTGTCACAGAAACAATCACAATGCCCTGTAGTTCCAGTCACTCTTAAGACATGCCCTAAGTATTTTCTATCTTCTTTGTGCCATTGACTCTGAAAGATACAAGGGAAATCATTAGGTTGTTCCATTGCCTTTGCTAAATACCCTTCATTGGATAGGTCGTCATAAGTATCACAGGGCAATAAACCTGCCAGTTCATCATCAGAGATAACTCTTAATTCAGCAATATTATTGTCCACTCTTCTAAGATAAAAAGGATTGGGAGCTAATCTAATCCAGTCATTCATACGTTCACCTCTAAAGCAATGAATCTTATCAATGTCATTGTACCCCTAATTACTGCCAGAATGATTAAATGACACTTGATGTTTGGGTCGTTTTTTTTCCATAAAGACTGGCATAATATAGGTGTTTAAAAGTTAGGTGTTCATGTGGGTTTGGTTTAACAATTCAGGGTGTCTCATGTAAATAACACCCTATTTCAGAGCATCATTCAGGATATTCTCGACATCGTTTCCGATGATATCCAATCTTTCCGCCTTGTTATTAAAAATAACCGGGAACTCAGTGTTCCCGGTTATTATTAAGGGTCGTGACTCTGTTATTTGTACTTCATAGTGACTGTATTTACAACATGACCACTAGATTCATAGTGTTCGTCAGTTTCAGCATAAAAGTAATCTTCAACCATTTCTGCATAAATGTAGTACCCATATTTATCGAAACGTAGAGTTAGATTGACGTCCTCACTATCATCACCATCTTCATATCTGATATGGATCTTGACAGACATGTCATCATAGTAGGTAACTTCACCGTATTCGTCATAGTATTCTATAGAGTCAAATTCTTCTCCATAATAAACACCCAGGGCTTTCGTTCCTGGCATATTGTAATAGTCTTCTTCGCCTTCAATAGCAGGTTCCCAGCTCTGCGTTACATCGGAGAACACATACTCTTCTTTTCCGGTCTCATTTGATTTGTGTTTTTCCCCTTCGCAGTACTCGGTTTCGGCGTATTTCACCGTCACTTCAACTTTTGAGTAGTTATGTTCTTCAAAATTCTGTGCTCGTCTGAGCCATTCATCTCTGCTGATCTCATGGGAACCACCGCTGCACGCCATCAGAGAGAAGACACATACGATTGAAAGCAACAAGGCAATGATCTTCTTCATTTCTTCACCTCGATTTTTGATGTAGTAATGATAGCATTCTTATCCATTGATTGTTTCTATAATCACGATACATCGAGCATCTGAATGTATTGACTACCTAAAGAACGACCCAATAACCATATCTCTTCCCATTCTCACGGCGTATAGACCCGTTTTTCTCAAGTATGGTTATTGCGCTTTGAGCCGTTCTCAACGAAACACCTAGAGTCTCAGCAATAGACTGTGTTTTGATATGGGGATCCTTCCTCATCAGATCGATGATCCTTTGATCTCTGGATAACGGAATGATTTCTTTCCTATACGATACATGAAGCGCCCTGTTATGCAGTTCATTGTTTTCATTCAGGAGCAGATTACGTAAGAAACTGATAAGGAACGACCTGTCTTCGAATATACCCTTCTCAAAGTTGTTGTAATTGGCCCTGACGAGCGCATTACGAAAAAACCAAGCATTCTTAGCAAAGGTATCATTGGTCACATCAAAGCCAAGGCTCCTGAGATATTTAATGACAAAGACTGCAGTCGTCCTGGTGTTGCCTTCACCAAAAGCATGGATCTGCCAAAGATTTGCAATAAATACAGCAAGATGCTCGATAATCTCATCCATCGACAGTTTACGGTATTGAAAACTCTTTTCCATACCGAAATCATACTGGAGTGTTGCTTCCAGTTCTCTGTAATCACCATATGTGACTGAAGCACCATCCAAGACCCATTCACTTTTAGCGATGTTATATCGTCTGGTTTTTCCGGCTTCATCGAACAATCCTTCAAAAAGCACCTTATGAATGGAGAGATATTGACCGACAGTAAATGAAAAAGAATCATCAGAAATCAACTTTGCGATCCTGACAGCAATCTTGTCAGCTTCTTCAGTCCGCTCTGTTTCATTCGGTCTCGCTTGGTAATATGACGAGACGATCGATTCGAGATCATCTAAAGAGATATCCCCTTTCAAATACTTTTCGGACACTTTGAGGAAGTATTGAGAATTCTTGAGTTTATCTACATCCTGAAGGCCAATTCCTGTTTCAAGGACATATCGATTCGAATACTTTTTAGTCATAGCTAAATTATAGCTAAATCTAGTCCCAAAGTGCAACCCCATTGTGCAATTGCACAAAGAATTACACAATAAAAAAAGCTCTGACATGTGTATGTCAAAGCTTTAATTTCATTTTGGTGGAGCTGAGGGGATTCGAACCCCTGACCCCCTGAATGCAAATCAGATGCTCTTCCAGCTGAGCTACAGCCCCAATTGATACAACAGTGGATATTATACAACTATTTGTTCATTTTTAGCAAAACTCTTTTTTTCGGACACTTTCTGTCTTTTGAAGTCAATCGTGGTATACTTGCTGAATAAGGTAAAAAAATGGTCACCAAAGAAGAGTTTCTGAAAAGAATTTCATACTTACCTGAAACTCGGCAGGCATTAGTAGTCAAAGCTTATGATTATGCCGAGCAAAAGCATGCTGGCCAGTTACGAAAGACCGGAGAACCTTATTTCATCCATCCCGTCAATGTTGCCTTGATCCTTACAGGACTTCAGCTTGATGCCACTACACTGTCTGCAGCACTCCTGCATGATGTATGTGAGGACTGCGATGTTCCAATTGCCACAATCGCTCAGGAATTCGGGGATGAAGTGGCTGCCCTTGTGGATGGTGTAACAAAACTTAAAAGTCTCTCTATGCCTGTACTTGAAGAGAAGACCAAACCAGGCACCCGTGAACACCAGGCGGAAAACCTGAGAAAACTTCTTATTGCAATGGCAAAAGATCTGAGAGTAGTCTTCATCAAGATCGCAGACAGACTTCATAACATGGAAACATTGTCAGCACTTAAACCTGAAAAGCAATATGCCATTGCAAGAGAGACAATGGATATATATGTTCCCCTTGCCCACAGACTCGGTATGTGGGATATAAAGTGGCGTCTTGAAGATCTTTCATTCATGTACCTCGATCCTGAGAAATATCATCATGTTGAAAAACTCGTTAGTTCCCAGCGTGAACAGCGCGAAGCAATTATCAAGGAACTGATGAAAATACTGGAAAAAGAATTCTCGTTGCTTGGCATCGAGGCAGAAATCAAAGGCCGAGCCAAAGGATACTACAGCATCCAGGGAAAAATAGATAAATATGCAAAACAGGGCCGTGAATTCAATGAAATCTACGACTTATTGGCAGTCAGAGTGATAGTCGATTCAATTCAGGAATGCTATCACGTTATCGGACTTGTTCACAGTAAATGGCACCCTGTTCCCGGAACCTTTGATGATTACATTGCTAACCCCAAACCAAACGGATATCAATCCCTTCACACTGTAGTTCTGTTCAACGGTTCTATTCCTGTTGAGATTCAAATCAGAACCCATGAAATGAACAATATTGCTGAATATGGTGTTGCCGCACACTGGAGATACAAGGAAGGCAAGAACCAGAAGATCGGTGAAGAAGAACGAATCGGCTGGCTGAGACAGTTGCTTGAGTGGCAGGGAGAAATGAATGAAGCTGAAGACTTCATGGACTCAGTCAAGACTGATATATTTGAAGATCAGGTATTCGTATTTACACCAAAGGGCGAAATCAAAGACCTTCCCAAAGGTTCAACCCCTATCGACTTTGCATACAGAGTCCACACTGAACTTGGCAACAGCTGTATCGGAGCAAAAGTCAACGGACGTCTGGTAGCACTGGACTATCAACTCAGAAATGGTGAAGTCGTAGAAATCCTGACCAGTAAAAAAGCAAAAGGTCCGAGCCGTGACTGGCTCAGCACCACTCTCGGTTACGTTAAAACCAACAATGCCAGAAGCAAGATCAAAAGCTTCTTCAAGAAACAGGAACGAGTTGAAAATATTGAACGTGGCCATGAAATGCTTATGCGTGAGTTCAAGAGACTTGGTCTGCGTGCAGATAATCTTGATGAGATAATGCACCTTTATCACTATGATGATATTGAAGACTTAGAACAAGCTATCGGATGCGGAGACATCAGTGTTCAGTCTATCGCAATAAAGATGATGGCAGAAGAAGACCAGGCCAAGGGAGTTACACCGCAAACAACACAGCCTAAGATCGTCAGCCCGTCAAAAGTCACGGTTCTTGGAACCGGAGGTCTGCTTACAAATATTGCAGGATGCTGTCACCCTGTTCCGGGTGATCCTATCATCGGATACGTAACAAGAAATAAAGGAGTAACAATTCATAAGCAGGACTGTTACAACATTCTGAGAGAAGATGAAAAATCACGTTTGGTACAGGTCATGTGGGGAAGCTCAGATGCAGTTTATCCGATCTGCATGAAAATCGAAGCCTTTGACAGAGTCGGCTTGCTCTCAGAAATCACTGCTCTCATGGCAGATGAAAAGATCAATATTACCAGTCTTTCAACCAGAAACAAAAAGAACGGTACAACAGATATCATTATTGATGCTGATACGACAGGTATTTCACAGTTAAGCAGACTGATCTCTCACATAGAAAGAATCAAAGGCGTAATAAACGTTGAACGAATCAACAACCAGTAACTGTTACTTTCCACTGGATAAATCGTAATTTCTTATCTTTTTGCTTCTTCGTTCTGATCTGATGACTTTTTCAATCTGTTCTACTGCCTCATCAACTTTTCCATCAGCATTTATGATCATATAGTTGAACTCAGGAAGAGTTTCATATTCTTTTTTGATGGCTTCGAAACGGATCTTAAGCTGTTCCTCCGTTTCGGTTCCTCTGGCTTTTAAACGATTGATAATATCTTCGATCCTTGGAGGCATGATAAACAGCAATACGGCATCGGGAAGCTTGCCTTTGATGGTCATTGCACCCTGAACATCGACTTTAATGATAGCAATCTTATCTGATGCAAGCGCATCTCTTACTGGCTGTTTTGGTACTCCATACCATTTGTCGTATACATGGGCATATTCCAACAGCTCATTATGCTCAATCAGAGTCTTGAATTCTTTTTCAGTTTTGAAATAATAACTGACACCGTCGATTTCATTCTCTCTTGGAGCCCTGGTTGTTGCAGTTGTTATATGGACAAGATTTCGATGGCGTTTCATCAGTGCATCGATTACAGTATCTTTGCCTGCTCCCGATGAACCTGATACAACTAATACAAGTGGATTATGCTTCTTCATTTTCTATCTCATTCTTACTTATTACAGGATTTTTATTAACCTGAAGTCGTCCAGTAATGGTTTCCGGAGAAAGTGCAGATAAAACAACATGTCCGGTATCCAGAAAGATAACAGCTTTGGTTCTTCTGCCGTTGGTCATATCAATGAGCATATTCGATTCTTTAGCAGTATTGATCGAACGTTTTGTCGGAGCAGCACCAGGCACAGCAATTCCTACAATTCTGGACATTGTTATCACATTACCAAACCCGATATGAACCATTGAACTAAGCATTGCTACGACTCCATTCTGTATTTAAGATGATTATGCCCTTTTATTAACTCCTGCCGCAAATCAGACAGCTGACAGGTACATAAAAATAGACCCGCACATAGCTACGTTAAGCGACTCTGCCCTGCTGCGATCAATAACAAGACTAACTATTTCGTCTGAAACAGACTTTAATTCTTCAGTCATTCCATTTCCTTCATTGCACATTGCAAGAATGAACGGTTCTGCAAATGTTTCAGAAGACACAGGAGTACCATCCATATCAGAAGAAATAAGTTTATATTTTTTTTCTTTCAGTTTCCCGATCAAACCAAGATAATCTGATGTCCTTCTGATCCATAATGACAGGACTGTACCGGCAGAAGACTGCAGACATTTATGTGAAAAAGGATCGGCACACTTGTCACTCATTACAATACCGTCATAACCGAATGCAGCAGCTGTTCTTATGAGTGTTCCGCAGTTTCCCGGATCCTGTACATCTTCAAGAAGCAATATCCTTTTGCCACAGTTCTCGGGAAGATCATCAGAGTAACATGACGAAGGAATGCGTACCACAGCAACGATCTTCGGAAGAGTTACTGATTCCGAGACTTCCCTCATTTGTTTTCTGGTAAGAGTTCTGGTCGGAATATCACAGAACTGGCAATCATTATCTTCCAGCAACAGGAGTTCCTGTATCGCATAAGGAGAAACGTTATTGACCTGATTGATAGAACGTTCACCTTCCAAGAGAAACAGCCCTGTTTCACGACGTGCTTTTCCTGTATTCAGAGAGGCATACCATTTGATCGGTTTAAGTTCATCCATCATTCTTCACTCTTTGCTGCACTTTCTCCTGCAACATATCCTGTAGAAAATGCCGCCTGCAGATTATATCCGCCGGTATCAGCATCTATATCAAGCACTTCGCCGCAGAAGTACAGATCCTTCACGATCTTTGATTCCATTGTCTGTCCGTTGATTTCCTTCAGATCTACTCCCCCGGCAGTAACTATGGCGCTGTCAATGGGAAGAGATCTTTTTATCTGGAACTTGAAATCCTTAAGAATCGTTGCAAGTCGGTTTCGTTCAGCAGCATTTATTTCATGTCCCTGTTTTTCACTGTCAATTCCGCTTAATTTAATAACAGGAGCAACCATTTTTTGAGGAAGGATCGTATCCACTATATTCCTGAATAATTTCTTTCCGCCGTTATCAAAATCCCGCTGCAATCTTAGATTGAGCTGATCATACGTAAGAGCAGGTTTCAGATCAATGGAAACACTCACAGGACCATCCTTGAGAGCATTCACAACTGCAAGACTCATCTGTAAGGTTATCGGACCGCCAATCCCGAAATGAGTCATCATCATTTCACCGAAACGGCTCTCTATAACCGGATACTTGAGTTTCTTTCCCTGAATCTCTCGTCCGAAATCATACAGTGTCATATGTGTTGTATCCAAAGTATTTGGCAATCCATGATAACTTGTCAGTCTGACGTTTTTCAGACTGACTCCCTGCATTGAAAATGCAAGCGCATCATCATACACTACCAGCGGAACAAGAGCCGGTCTGATTTCCACGATATGATGTCCCAGTCTGCCAGCCATCAGATAGCCCTCACCTGTGGAACCGGTTGCACCGAAGGAAGACCCACCTGTTGCTACTATCACAGCATCACAGGCAAATTCTCTTTCATCCGTTTTTATGCCTGTCACTTTGCCTTCTTCAGTAATGATATCGATAACATGCTCACCTGTGATTATATGGACATGCTTTTCCTCAGCATTCCTCTTCAATGCATTTACCACATCATTGGCATCATTGGAGGTCGGAAATATCCTGCCGCCTCTTTCCACTGTCGTATCAACGCCATGACTATGCAGAATACTGAGAATATCATCCCGGAAAAATTTTGAGAAAGCAGAATACAAAAAACGACCGTTTGGGCCATAATTTCTGATAAACTGCGGCAGATCTGCTGAATTTGTAATATTACATCGTCCCTGTCCTGAAATAGATATCTTTCTTCCGACAGTGGACATTCTCTCGAAAACCGCCACACTGGCACCCATCTCTGCAGCGCGTGCTGAAGCAAGCAGTCCTGCAGCTCCGGCACCGATAACAATAACTTTTTTCATGACAGGATTATTCAGTTACCTTCTTGATATCACTCTGGGTCATCTTAACAACCCATAACAGGCCAAGCCCGAAGAATACGATCGGAAGAATAATGGCCAGCAGGACCCATATGATCCAATTGTCACTGACAGCAATTCCGGCGATGACCGTAATAATGATTGAAAGCGTGATAAGTACATCTGCAAGTAACGAGATTCCTACACTCTTAAGAACACTATTGGAACGCTGGGATGACTGATCAACGATTAGAAGCATTATCCAGATAAATACACCAATCAAGAAAACTATATAAGAAATAATGTTCAGTCCCACTGACGGGATCTCATTGGCAATCTTTTTCTTTTCAGCAGGAACATCCAGTGACGCCTCATAATGGGTTTTCGGTTCGACAGTTGCTCCGCAGTTGGTACAAAATTGAGAATCTTTAGGAATTAGAAAGCCGCACTTCTTACAATACATATGCGCATCTCCATATAATTATTGCTTCTATATTCTATAACATTGAATAGGATGATGACATAGTATCAAAGTGCTTCTTTAATGCTACCAATCAAAAGAAGCCTTTTACTGTATTGCGGCACTTATACTGATATTTTTCTTTTTCCATCGGGCGAACAGAATCAGAGCAAAAATGCCTCCGCATCCTTCACCGGCAAGGAATGCAGAAACCAGACCGTAAACACCAAAGAAGTGATCGAATATGAACATGAAAGGAATATAGAACACAAGTTCTCTTACTAATGCATGAATGAGTGTTCCTGGTCCATAACCGACTGCCTGCATACTGTAAGATGTGTTGTAATTCAAAAACTGTAATGGTGATGCAAAACATCTTATTCTGAGGAATGAAACCGCAAATACAATAGTTTCAGCCGCAAGAACACTATTGCCAGTATGTGTATTCAGGAAGATATTGCAGATCGGTTCGGTTAGAAGCATATAGAAAATAATCGAGAAAACAGAAAACACAATACCAAACATTCTCGTAACATTCATTGTTTCTTTCATTCGCGAATAATTCTTTGCCCCATAGTTATAAGCAACCAAAGGCAGCATTCCCTGACAGAGACCGATATTAACGGCATTGGGCAGTCTTTCTGCTCTCATAACAATCCCGATTGCAGCAATCTGGATATCACCATGTACTGCCATCAATGCATTCAAAACTATGTTTGCAATATCAAATAAACCTGTAAGAGCAGCGGAAGGTATACCAACAGTAAATACTCCTTTGATTCCTTCCATATCTATTCTCTTTAAATCGGCAAAGCTAAAACTCAGTGCACTATCCTTCGTCACACCCTTCATCATAATGACCAGGATAATACAGGCAATGGTATTGGCCAGCAGAGTTGCGATTGCAGCTCCCATCACTTCCATTCCGTCCGGAAGAATAACAAACATAAAAAGAGGATCCAGAATGATATTGAGAATTCCGCCCAGGCTCAGACCTATTGAAGCCTGTTTTGAGTAGCCTACATTTCTTAATAGATGTGAAACAACTCCAGAAAGAATAACAGGCAGATTGCCAATAATGACAACAAAAGTAACATACTGTCTGGCAAATACTATAGTATTATCCGATGCTCCAAGTCCGAACAGTATCTGATCCATGAACACCCAGACGATCAGCGAATAAAGCAAAGCTATACCAATTCCACCATAGAATGAAAAAGCAGAAATAGCCTTTGCTTTTTTCTTTTCACCTGCTCCGATAAGTCTTGCGATAAGACTTCCACCACCTATTCCGAATAGGTTTGAAAAGGAAATAGTCATTATATATACGGTGAAGACCAATGCAATGGCAGCTATTTTATAAGCATCACCGATCTGCCCGATATATATGGCATCCGCCAGACTATAAACGAGGTTTATCAACTGACTGATAATCGTGGGTACTGCAAGAGTCATCAATGCCTTGCTGACACGCATGTTTTCAAAAAGATCTTTTTTTCTTTCCGCTTCAGTCAAAGAAAGACTCCGAGTTTATAATCCGCAATTGTAAGTCATTAAATAATAATCTCCCTGGTAGCTGTTACAAAATCAAGCTTTCTTCCCCATTTCATAAGCATCTTTTAATTTTTCATTTCCGATTATGTCTCCGGGATCATTAACTCCTCCACAGAACACATAGTCCACAAAGGAAGCTTTTCCAAAGCAATCGATCCATCCTTTTGTTCCTTCAATTGCCCTAGCCGGAACAAATTCTCCATCTTCGGCAGCAGTTGCAAGAAAATAAACTTCCCTGAATTTGTAATCCTTAGAATAAAGTGAATTCATACGATCGATCAGGACCTTCATCTGACCGGACATCTCGTAATAATAGATCGGAGTAGCCCAGACAATAACATCAGCTTCAAGAACCTTTTTCTCTATCTCAATAGCATCATCACTGATCACGCAGTGTCCTGTCTTCTGGCAGGCAAGACAACCCCGGCAATAATCGATCTTTTTTCCGATCAGGGAAATAACTTCTGCCTGATTGCCGGCATCCTGTACTCCTCTGGCAAATTCCTCTGCCAGTGCATGGGAATTGCTGTTCTTTCTCAGACTCGTAGAGATGATCACGATTTTTTTACTCATTTTTAACTCCGTTAATTAATACTCATTGTGATTTCATTTTCAGGACCGCTTAAGATCTGTGCAAGCTCTCCTGCAGATAGATTTTCCACCTTGCCGAGCCTTGTATAGGACCAGGAATTGGAGTCATAAAAAATAACGATCTGATTACTATTGTAGAGCATGACATCTCCGGCCTCTGTTCTTGTCTGAACATCATTGCTTGGAAGGCTCTCACCTAACCGGCAGACCTTCTCAAATCCGCCATAATTTGAAGCCGGAATGGTTTTATCACCATCTACGAGCATGGCCAGGAGTGCTGCTGCCGATTCGTTATCTTCCAGCCGTACTGTAAAGGATTTATTTCCCACAGTGATCCTGATCTGATTCTCATTCAAATTGCTTGTTACTGTCATACTTTCCTCATTTTGAGTTACAGTTTCATGTCCATCAGTATTCTCCTTGGTTTCAGTCGTTCCACATGCAGTGACCGACAGACACAGAAATATGGACAGAACTACTATCAACTTTTTCATATCAATTCTTTCTCTTGTTAATCACTGATTAATATTCTAAAGATTGAACAACATAAATAAAAGATAATGAAAAACGGATTGCTGTATCGATACAACAATCCGTTATGATTCATTTACCTTGAAAAAGGTCTGTTGAAAACTATTCTTTTCCGACGTATTGGCTGCTGCCAAGACCAAGAACAAGTCTGGTTATTCTTTCGAAGATGATCAGGAAAATAGTAAATACTGTTCCTCTGCCAAATGCTTTAGCAAGTTTAGCTGACTGGACAATACGAATTACCAAAGCGCCAATTCCTGCAATAGCAGCTACAATACTTGCAACTATGTTTGGATCTTCACCTGTTGCAGAAGAGGAAGCTACTGATGCAACTACGAATAACACAATGTAAAGAAGACCATACCATCCCTTCCAACAGATTTCATATTCCTCATAAATATTAAGGAATGGAATGAGACTGTACCAACCTGGTTTGCCAGCCTTGCTGAGAATTCTCCAGTTGCCGATGATCAGGATAATGTACCAGACAATTCCCAGTATCAGAAATAATGCGAGGAATCCGAGAATTAATGCGATGAGTCCACCTTCACCGTCCATATTAGTCCCCTCTCTAATTAATTTGATCTTTTTCAGATCTTTGTTAGCAATAGTATGAACAAAAGATTTGATTAATTCAAGATACATTTATCACATTTTCACATACAAAAATACTTCTTTATTGAATCAAGACTATCTATATTTCCAAAAAGATAACTGTCCTTTTGAAATACAACTGATTTGACCGAATAATCATCTATAACTACACAGGCAAATAAACTTTGCTGTTATATTAAAAGTCTTTGATACAAAGATTTAAAATTAGGTAATATACTTATAGGCTGCGTGATTTAGGAGTACGGGAGATTTAATCATATGAATAAGAATAAACGAACACCATTATTTATGGTTACTTTGTTCCTTCTTGTATCTTCCATGTTACTCACATCATGCGAAGGAATCGGAGATGCCATTTCGACTGTTGTAAGCAGTGCGATCGACGAGCAAATCGACAGTATTTTTTCGTCTGTCACTACTTCTAATACAACAACAATTACGTCTTCGATTAATACTTCTACGACACCACCGACCAGCACCACGAGCAAAACTACGACTTCTCAGATAACTACGATAACTCTCCCCAGGACAACAAATACCACTACTTCAACGTCTCAGATAACCTCCATTACTTTACCAAAAACCACTTCTACTACATCTACTACTAATAAACCTTCTACAACACCATCGAACGCTACTGCCCTTCTTTCCAAGACTCCTGCTATAACACCTTATTCTCTTCCCAAGGAAACTTTCGCCGATGCACTTGAAAAGGAAGCTTCCGATGTTATCGATGATGCCATCTGTAAAGCCATATCATATGTAAATGCCACCAGAGATGATCGCCATTCCCATGTCGTCTTTGCTTATGAAAAGGATATCGAAGGCGATATTGCAGAGCTCTCTCCAAACCAGCAGAAATTACTTGCAACTGTGGTAGATAAACTATCCAAGTTTGAAAAGTTTGAAATCAAAGCAAAAGACTACGATGGAGACCTTCTGGTAGACATGTTATCTATCTCCAGAGCTTTCATCACCAACTATCCTGATATCAATTCGTACGCTGATATCAGCTATGATTTCATGAATAACAGCCTTGTGGATAGTTATTTTGATCCGAAAAAAGACGCTAATTATTCAGTTGATGATGGCAAAATCACTATGGATGAAGTCAAACATGAAGTGGCTCTGATGAACAGAGTTATCGACAGAATCATCAGATTCATGCCGTCAGGACTATCAACATACGATAAATACTATTACCTGGGCGCAGTACTCGCATCAAAGAATACGTATGATGGAAACGTTGAAAACAGAGGGACACCTTATGGAGCACTGATAAGCGGACGATCTGTCTGCGAAGGCTATCAGCATGCCTATACCATGTTATGCAAAGCAGCCAACTTATATTGCGGTTGCCGTGCAGGTCTTCCAGGAAATGAAGGTCATGGCTGGAACATAGTAAAGCTTGAATCCGGAACCTTCAATGTGGATATCACATGGTGCGATTCCAAAGAAAGATATAAGCCGTATGAAAAGAGTTGGTACACATATTTCATGATGTCTGAAAAGGATCAGAACAGTCACGGCTACAATCCTGTTGACAAGATAAAAGCTACAGGGAACAAGGTATCCAATCCATACGAAGAGTTTGTGGAAAAATAAACATGTCAACACGAATAATAAAAATACTTGTTGAATTATTGCAAAGAATACTGAATCTAAAATGAACAATTTTTAATATACTCAGTTTTAAAGCAAAGCATAGTATAGCTTTGTTTTGGTGGATACATGGAATATAAAACACGGCAGATATTACTGGAAATACCTGCCGTGTTTATTTGAACACAATAATACTAAATAATACTAAGATAAAGAACTAATCGGTGTAGAATTCAATGCACTCATCGTAATCATAACCGATAACACCATAGTAGTATTCCCCATGCTCATCTTCACAGACAGCAAACCATACATAATCATATTCTTCATCTTCCAGATAATACCAGATATCACCATACTCATCTACTTCGTCAAAACTCCAGGTTCCTTTACCGTTCTCAATACCATCTCCGATAAACCAATCATAAGTATGATTAGACTTGAATTTGACATATTCGCCTTCTTCACACGGATGATAACCCGATTCTTCACCATCTGAATACTGCTGAAATTCATCAAATTTAATTTTTTTACCTGAGATCAACTTATCATATTCATTGCTTTTGGAACATGATACGAGACCAATGGACGAGATAAGACAGATTGCAAAGAACAAAAAGATTGCTTTTTTCATGTGATACCCCTCTTTAATATAGATATCTTATGATACTTGAAAAAGCATCATCATGAATAGTGGTAAAAAAACTTTTGCAAAAGTTTAGTTTTGTTCTTTTCTTGGCGTAATTAGGCACAAAAATATCATTTTCTTGAAGAAAAAAGATAAAAGGAAATGGACCGCCAGGGACTCGAACCCTGCACAACCTGATTAAAAGTCAGGTGCTCTGCCTGATGAGCTAGCGGTCCAAACAAATTGATAGTCTATCAAACTTTATTTGTTTTGTAAAATAGCTTACGCAGTTTCACTTGGGAATGCCAATACTTCATCAATGGAAGCTGCATCGCAAAACAGCATAACAAGTCTGTCCATGCCAAGTGCAATGCCTCCCGTTGGTTTCATATCCTTCACTGCATCA
>JAEESL010000030.1 GCA_016286345.1 Dehalococcoidales bacterium
GACTGTAAGCCAGTGATTTCTTACCTTCACCAATTTGAGCACCAGTATACTGATCGAAAAGAACTGCACTCTTAATCATTGAGAATCTGGAAATAATGTTCATGATCTGCTTATGAGTCACATTCATATCAACAACAAGAGCAAGATCTCTTTCGACTGCAGGGAATTTGTTGAGAACTGAATATTTATTTGAAACTGTCATATTGTTCAAAAGATCAGTAAGATTGATCTCATACAGATATACATTATCTCCGAGGCCGAATGCATCAGCAACAACAGGATGGAGCTTGCCAACATAACCGACAGTTTTTCCGTTTACTGACATTTCAGCCTGATATCCCGGATGAAGACCTGCATCCTTCCCTGTATTGAAATCAACTTCTGTCTTGATTCCTGCAAAAAGACCTTCCATAAGACCCTTTGCGTCATAGAAATCGACTTCAGATGCTTCACGGTTCCAGACCTTGTCGGTTCCATCAGCAGTCAATACACCGCAGAGCATCTCAATTTCATTGGGAAGATCGTCTTTACGTCCGATAAATACATGACCGACTTCATAAATACTGATAAGACCCTGAGGATATCTGAGGTTATTGACCAGGGAAGTGAGAACAGTAGCTCGAAGGCTTGTTCTCAGACAATCCTGATCGCTTGCCATCGGATTAACCAGTTTGACAAGGATATTATCGGGAATTTCCTGATTGGTGGCTTTTTCCATAATATCCTTATTGGTTATGGAAAGAGTCATTATTTCACTTGCGCCAAGTCCGCAAAGTACTTTCTTGACTTTGTTCTTGAGGTTGAACATAGGTGAAGGAAGATGTTCGGGAAGAGGAGTCCCCAGTCTGGTTACAGGAATCTTGTCATATCCGATTATTCGGCCGTATTCTTCTGCAAGATCAGCCTTGATCTTGATATCAGATCTCCAGTAAGGTGCAACCACATGGAAGCCATCCTTGGTGCTGGTGACTTCACATCCGACTGCTTTATAGATCCGTTCCATTTCATTGACGGACACTTCCATACCGAGAAGTCGTTCAACATCTTTCTTGGTGATATCGATTTCCGGTGCTTTTACCGCATCGGTTACAGCATCTTTTTCAGCAACTGTGACTGTTCCGCCGCAAAGCTCCAGAACGAGTTTAATTGCCCTTCTGAGAGCTCTTACTGATATTCTCGGGCTGATGCCTCTTTCGAATCTTCTGCCCGCCTCGCTGGACATTTTAAGAACCGAATTGGCATGATGAATGGCAGCCGGATAGAAGCTGGCAGATTCAATTGCAATGTTTACAGTTTTATCTGTAACCTCACTTGTAAGACCACCCATTACACCGGCAATAGCAAGAGGTTTGGAAGGATCAGTAATGAGAAGCATTTCGTTATCAAGAACTCGTTTCTCATTATCAAGAGTGATCATGGTTTCATTGTTTTCAGCATGTCTGACAATGATGTGATGATTAAAAATAGTATCGTAATCAAAAATATGAAGCGGCTGTCCGTATTCCAGCATCACATAATTGGAAATATCAACGACATTGTTGATCGGTCTCATGCCTGCGCTGACAAGTGCATCCTTCATCCATTTGGGTGATTCACCGATCTTGATACCTTTAATCACTGCCGCAGAGTAACGTTTGCAGAGATCCGGTGCATCATTGGTAACTGTGATGTCATCGGAATCTTCATTGCCTTCATAGATTTCAGGTTCAGTAACAGGTTTTCCTGTAAGAGAAGAAAGTTCATGTGCAACACCGAGAATGGAAAGCATATCAGGTCTGTTGGGAGTGACTTCCATTTCCCAAATCGTATCGCCCAGGTAATCAGCCAGCAGACCGCCTTCGGGAGCATCTTCGGGAAGAATGAGAATACCTGTATGTTCATCCGATAATCCGAGTTCAAGTGCCGAACAAAGCATACCGGCAGATTCAACACCACGGATCTTGGATTTTTTCAAAGTAATGGTTTCGCCGGTATGACCGTCCTTAACAACGGCACCGACAGTAGCAAAACAAACCTTATCGCCAATGGTAAGGTTGGGAGCTCCGCAGACAACGGTCTGCTTAACTCCATTCATTTCGACTGTAGCAAGTCGGAGTTTATCTGCATTGGGATGAGGATCAATAGCAACTAAACGGGCAATATAAACATTTTTCCATCCACCGACATGAATGGTTTCACTTACTTCGGTACTAGCCATAGTGATCTTCTGAGCGGCTTCTTCCTCAGAAATATCGATATCGATATATTGTTTAAGCCATTTCAGTGATACTCTCATTAGAACTGCCTCAAAAAGCGTAAGTCTCCGGAATAGTAGTTTCTGACATCTTCTATTCCGTAACGCAGCATCGGGATTCGTTCGATACCGAGACCGAATGCAAATCCTGAATATTTTGTGGAATCGATACCGGCCATCTCAAGTACTGAAGGATGGACCATACCGCAGCCTGATATTTCGATCCATCCGCTGTTTCCGCAGACTCTGCATCCTTCACCGCCGCAGATTGCGCATGATACAGCAATTTCCGCACCCGGTTCAACGAACGGGAAGAAGTCTGTTCTGAATCGGACTTTTCGATCAGGTCCATAAAAACGTTTTACAAATTCATTGAGAGTACCTTTAAGATCAGCGAAGGTAATACCTTCATCAACGGCCAAACCTTCGATCTGTGTGAACATAGCAAGATGAGTGGCGTCGGTTGCTTCATATCTGTAAACACGGCCGGGAACAACTATTCGGATAGGAAGAGGAGTTGATTCCATGGTCCTTGCCTGCATAGGTGAAGTATGAGTTCGGAGCAACATCTTCCAATCGGTCTCAGGTTTTGAACCGCCCTTCATCCAGAAGGTATCCATTGTATCTCTTGCCGGATGTTCCTTGGGAATATTCAGAGCATCAAAGTTGTAATGATCCCATTCAACTTCATTGCCTTCAACGATCTGGAAACCCAGTCCTTCAAAAATTCCGCATATTTCCTCGATTGCCTGGGTAACAGGATGAATATGTCCCTGATGCTGAATCCTTCCGGGTAATGTTACATCTATCGCATCTTCTGCAGATTTAGCAAGTTCGAGGTTCTTGATCTCCTGTTCCTTTGCTATGAGAGCCGTTTCCAACTCGGCTTTCATTGCATTTGAAGTTGCGCCAATGGTTTTTCGCATTTCAATAGGCACATCGGAAAGGCCGCGCATGATCTCTGCAAGCTGGCTTTTCTTGCCCATATAGCGAACTCGCCATCGTTCGATGTCGGTGTTTTCTTTGATGTCATCAAGCTCTTTTAAAGCCTGATTTCTAACATCGTTTAATTGCTTTTTAATATCCATAGATAAATGAAAATTATAAGCTCATATCTGTATGAGGGTCAAGGAAAACAGCCTTATTCAGCCATGGTGAGGGCTCGTTTGAACCTTTTTAACAGAAAGAATTTGCGGGCGCGGATATATCGTTGTACAGTTTAAATTGGAATTTAAGGTGATGTTATGTTAGGACTTGGAACAATTATCAATACTGTCGCTATTGTGACAGGTGGTGTGATAGGGCATTTTACAGGAAAATTATTTAAACAAGACCAGCAGAATGCGTTGACAATTGCCTGCGGTGTAAGCGTTATCTTTATCGCTATTGCAGGTGCAATGCAGGGAATGCTTAATATTGATGATGGCAAGATATTGAGCGGCAAATCAATGTTGATCGTGCTTTGTCTTGCTCTCGGCACAATAATTGGTGAGCTGATCGGGATAGAAAAGGGATTCGAGCATTTTGGAGAATGGCTTAAGAAAAAAACCGGTAATAGTGGCGATAACCAGTTTGTGTCTGCTTTTGTTACTGCTTCGCTGACAGTATGTATTGGAGCTATGGCAATTGTGGGTGCTATACAGGATGGGATATCGGGAGACCCAACAACACTTGTTGTAAAGTCAGTTCTGGATTTTATTATCATTGCTGTCATGACGTCTTCTCTTGGAAAGGGATGTATATTTTCGGCCATTCCGGTCTTAATATTTGAAGGAATCATCACGTTGCTCGCAAGATTAATCGCTCCGTTAATGACAGAATCCGCAATCTCGTACCTTTCTCTCATTGGATCAATTTTAATTTTCTGCGTAGGGTTGAACCTTATATGGGGAAAAAAGGTCAGAGTTGCAAATATGTTGCCATCAATTGTTTTAGCGGTTATTGCAGCATATTTACCGTGGACACTATAAATTCCAGTTTCACAAGATGAAAACAATCCCGATCATCGGTTTCAGCGGATATCACTGAAGTGCCGATCCCAAAGAATGTTCCTCAACTGTTTCCGTTGTCATATTTAAGAGCTTCGAAAGAAATGCACTGCTGCTCAAAACACCGCATATATAGTCTATCGAAAGCAGCAGGACCGATACAGGAACAGTGAAAAAAAAGAAAAGGATTAAGCAAATCTGTAAGCCGAGTTCTGTACTGTTTTCACAGCGATGACTATCTATCTAGTACGGCTATTACTAGCCGTCTCAAGCGGCCAACCCGGGAAAAGCCAGACACTTTATACTCCCCTATTAGGCCTTGCTCCGAACGGGGTTTACCTCAGCCGACCAGTCACCTGGTTCGCTGGTGAGCTCTTACCTCGCCATTTCACCCTTACCGGAAACCGGCGGTATGTTTCTGTGGCACTGTTCCGTACGATCACTCGTCCTGGACGTTATCCAGCGTTCTGTCTGGAGGAGCTCGGACTTTCCTCCTGTGCGAAGCCGCACAGGCAGCCATCTGACCTGCTTAACCCGTAATTAGTATACATAATTTCATGATAAATATCTTATTGATATTAAATATGATAGAATTGAAGGGTTATAATGCTTGCAATATAACAGTCGAAAACAATTTAAACAATTCACATACAGGAGTCTTATATAAATGAGTGTTGGACATTTGAAAGTTCTCGTTCGCGGTGCCGGTGAAATAGCTACAGCAATGGCATGCAGAATGGCAGAAGCCAAGTTTCACGTTGTAATGACAGAAACAGATCATCCTGAAGCAGTAAGACGAAGAGTCGCATTCTCTGAAGTCATTTACGAAAAGGTTAAAACTGTCGAAGGTAAAGTTGCACGGCTCGTCGATGACTATGACGGCGTCATGAAATGCTGGGAAAACGGAGAGATCGCAGTCATTATCGATCCGGAGGCGAAGATAAAAGACCAGATCCATCCTGATGTGGAGATCGATGCAATCATTGCAAAGAAGAATCTCGGAACAAAAATGACTGATGCAGAACTGGTAATAGGTCTGGGAGTCGGTTTTGAAGCAGGTGTTGATACACATGTGGTAATTGAAACCAACAGAGGACATAACCTCGGCAGAATTATCCGAAAAGGACTTGCCGACCCTGATACCGGTGAACCCGGAAATATTGCCGGATACACGTATGAAAGAGTTCTCAGAGCCCCATGCGACGGTATTCTGGAAACGGATCATGACCTTGGGGATATAGTAAAAGCCGGAGATATCATCGGATACGTTAACGGTCAGCCGATGAAAACAGTCCTTTCAGGCGTTATCCGAGGTCTGCTCAGAAACGGAACGAAAGTTCACAAAGGCATGAAAAGCGGAGATGTTGACCCGCGCGGGCAAGTCACCTATGTCGACACCATTTCGGACAAAGGCAGAACCATTTCCGGCGGAGTTCTTGAAGCTATCATGAACCATTTCAATGCATAAATACAGGTGGTCGGCAAAATGGATCTTCAGGCATTAATAGACGTAAATAAACTCTGGTATAAGATCTATCCTTATACTGCTGAGCATGCACTTTCAGTCTATGGTAAAAAATCCGGCAAAGTGCTGGAAATGGGAGTGTTCTCAGGAGGAATATCCAAATATCTTGCAGACACATACAAGGATTTTGATCAGACGATCGTTACCGATGATCCTGCTTTTACTGATGCTGTTGCCAGCTGGCTGAAAAGCGAAGGCATCGATAAGGTCAAAACCTTCACTGCCCCGCTTGATTCAACGCCCTTCAACAGTGATATGTTTGATCTTGTGATTCTAAGAGGAGCATTTTTCTTTATCCGCGAGAATCCCTCCATTCTGTCAGAAATATACAGAATTCTAAAACCGGGAGGGACCGGTTTTGTCGGAGGAGGATTCGGAAAAGGCGTTCCTGATGAAACGATCAACGAAATCAAAGAAGAATCAAAGATCCAGAATGACAACCTCGGGCGTGTCAGAGTGACAATTAGTCAGTTACAAAGCATTATCAATACTGTAAAATTAGATGACAAGATCAAGATTACAGAAGAAGGTGGAGTATGGTTGGAGATCAAAAAAGATATGTAACCAGAGAAACTCGTTCCATTCTCGGTGCTTTTAATACAACAGACAAGCAGCTGATCAGTCTGGTCGGAGGCGGAGGAAAGACCTCCACAATGAACGCTCTTGCAAAGGCACTTCTTAACAGCAATTATACTGTTATCACAACTACGACCACGCATATTCGCAAACCATCTGAGGAAGAATGTCCCTATACATATATCCTCAAGGAATATGAGGATTTAGACATTGAAGCCATCAGACAGCTTGTGAAGGATTACAGACATATCACAATCCTGAGCGGAGTCGATAAATTCGGCAAAGGCTACGGATTGCAGCCGGATATCATCACAAAGATTTTTGAGGAGAAAGTGTGTGATACCGTTATTTGTGAGGCAGACGGATCGGCACAGCGACCCATTAAATGTCCCCGTGAATCAGAACCGGTATACCCCGCCAAGACAAATGTTGTCATCCCCGTCGTAGGTCTTGATGCGCTTGGTGCTTCAATCGGAAGTGATATGACATTCAGAAACGAATACATCTGCAGTGTCACAGGACTGAATATCGGAGATATACTGGACGAGAATGCGATTGCCAAGATCGTCACAAATGAAAAAGGTATCATCCAGTATGCACCCGAAAACGCGATCATCATTCCTTTCCTCAACAAAATCGATCTGACCAGCACCCGTTCCGCAGTTGAAGTAGCCAGAGCTATCCTCGGCAAGAATCATCCTCAGATAAATTATGTTGTCACAGGATCCATACAGGATAAAAACAGAATATTTACTATCGTTCAAAAGCTATAAAAGGAGTCATTAATGTTCACAGAAATCTACGAAGAAGCTGCAAGACTCTCCAAAATAGGAGAACCTGCAGTCATCTGCACCATCATCGAAGCCGGTGGTTCCACGCCCCGCGGTACAGGAAGCAAAATGCTGGTACGTGAAGACGGAAGCATTATCGGCAGCGTAGGCGGCGGTTCAATCGAACTGGCAACAATCAAAGAAGCCAAAAGACGAATGTATTCAAATGAGCCGTATTTGCTTGAATGCGTTCTGAATAAAACAGGCAACGTAGGAATGGTCTGCGGCGGCGAAGCAAAGGTATTCATTGAACCTCTCAATTCACCTCCCAAACTGTTTATCTTCGGTGCCGGCCATATCGGCTATCACCTGTCAAAAATGGCCAGCCGCTGTGCATTTGCTGTCACAATTATTGATGACAGAGCTGAATTTGCCACAAAAGAACGTTTCCCTGAAGCCACTGACATCGTTGTCGGAAAATTCACCGAGGTAGCTCCTCAGCTTAAGATCAGAGACAACAGCTACGTTGTGATCGCCACACATGGTCATGCCGGCGACAAGGATGTTCTTGAACAGGTCCTCCGAACAGATGCCACATACATCGGCATGATCGGCAGCAAAGAAAAGAACGAATATGTATTCGGCGCTCTCAAGGAAAAAGGATTCACTGATCAGGATTTCAGCAAGCTCTATGCCCCTATCGGACTTCATATCAAGGCTAAGACTCCTGAAGAAATCTCTGTTGCTATCCTGGCTGAAATGATCCAGCACAGACATGCCAACGACGTTAAATAGGTATTAATAATCATTTTTAAATGCCAGTGCCCTGCGACACTGGCATTTTTTTATTCATATTAGGCATATATATGAAGTGAATGATATAATTACAAAAATTACTGTATAACAGTTTTTTATAAGTATTTTCTCGAGGAAATCACGTTGGACAAAGAAGAATTTGATCTGACTCAGAATAATGATGAGGCGTCTATCGGACAGAAACCTCTTGTTGCTGTAGTAGGAAGAAAAAATGTAGGCAAGTCCACACTGTTTAACAGGCTTGCCAATAAAAGAATCGCAATCGTCAAGGATGAACCCGGAACGACAAGGGACAGACTGACCATTGATGTTGATGTTCCAGAAGGTTCTTTTACTCTTATGGATACAGGTGGTCTGGAGGCAGATCCGAACTCAACAATCGAAGAACAGATAAACTATCAGATCGGACTGGCAATGCAGAACGCCAGTGTCATCATCTTCCTGGTAAACAATCAGGAAGGTCTTATGCCTGATGACTATGAAATTGCCGACATGCTGAGAAAGATCGAAAAGCCGGTACTCCTGGTTGCCAATAAGGCTGATAACGATAAATCCGATATCAATTCCTATGAATTTGCCGCACTGGGTTTCGGAGAACCGATAACGATCAGTTCCTATCACGGACGCGGAATCACTGAACTTCTTCAGGCTCTTGAGCCATATATCAAATCCGGCAAGAAAACCCATAAGGAAGAAAAAAGCACAAATATCAGACTGACGATTGTCGGAAGACCGAATGTCGGCAAATCACATCTTCTCAATGCAATAACAGGTGAAGACAGGTCAATCGTCAGCAATATTCCGGGCACAACCCGTGACCCCATCGATACCACAATTCAATACAAAGATAAAACTATAACTCTTGTTGATACGGCAGGTCTCAAAAAGCGAGGCAAACAGACACAGGGAATCGACAAGTACAGTGTTCTGAGAAGCCATGATGCCATAGAGAGATCAGATATTGCAGTTCTTGTTCTTGATACATCGGAACTTCTTACAGAGCAGGATCTTCATATTGCAGGCTTTATACAGGAAGCCTACAAAGGTCTGGTCATTGTGGTCAACAAATGGGATCTCGCCGATGACGAGACCAGCAAAATGGAAGTCAGAAAATACATTCAGGCAAGAATGAAATTCTTTGATCACGCACCTATCGTCTTTACATCAGCCATCACAGGATACGGTGTGAAACAGATTATTCCTGAAGCAGTAAAAGTATACGGTGAATGCACGAAGAGAGTTTCAACGGCTCAGCTGAACAATGTCATGCAGATGGTCACCGGAAAACATGCACCTCCGCACAAACTGGGAAAGCATCTCAAGTTCCTTTATGCGACACAGGCAGCTGTTCTTCCTCCGACGTTTGTATTCTTTGTGAATGATGCATCCATTATGCACTTCTCATACGAGAGATATATTACTAACCAGCTTCGCGCATCATACGGATTTGCAGGAACTCCGATCAAACTCACCTTCAAATCCAGGGCAGAAAAAGAAAAGAAGTAACTCCGGAAACAGCGAATGATAACTGAAGCACTGATAAGGTCATTAATAGCGATAGTTGTGGCATATTTACTTGGATCAATACCATGCGGATTGTGGCTTGGAAAGATTTTCTATCATGTAGATATACGTGAGTACGGGAGCGGAAGGACCGGTGCCACAAATGTTCTCAGAACCTGCGGCAAAGTGGCCTTTGTGCTCTCCATCATCGGTGACTTCGGAAAAGCCTACCTTGCAGTCGTCCTGTCGACGCTGATCCTTCAGGACAATGTGTTCACAATGGGCACACTCACAATCAACGATAATGCCATACGGGTTATGGCCGGAATTGCCGCCATCGTAGGACACACATGGCCTATTTTTGCCAATTTCAGAGGCGGAAGAGGTGTTTCAAGTTTTATGGGCGGACTGACCGCATTATGTCCATGGGCCGCTATTTTTGCGGTTGCAGCACTTATAGTGGTTGTTTCAGCAACAAAATATATGTCCCTAGGAAGTATGGTTGCTGTAGTCGGAGCATACGTAATCATGATCCCGCTGACATTGTTTGCCGGGTATCCTGCTGAGGACATGGCGTTTGTTCTGGTCGGAACCATTCTGGTGCTACTGGATCATTCGGATAATATAGTTCGATTGGTCAAAGGCACAGAAAGAAAAGTCGGTCAAAAAGAAAAAATATAAAACAGGGCTTTAAATGAGCAAGATTTGCATAATTGGTACGACCAGCTGGGGCCTCACTCTTGGATTGGTATCCTGCAGAAATGGTCATACCGTAAACATATGGGCAAGAACAAAAGAGGAAGCAGATAGCTTCAGCAAGGGCATCAACACAAAGCAGCTGCCCAAGGTTGAAATTCCAAAAAATATGACTATCACTCCGTCGATAGAAGCTGCAACAAAAGATGCCGATATGGTCATCATTGCAGTACCGTCACAGACAATGCGCTGGAATGCGGGAATAATCAAGGACCATATCACAGAATCGATGGTCATTCTTTCAGTTACCAAAGGCCTTGAACATGAAACAAATCTCAGAATGTCCCAGGTAATAGCTGAAGTCATCGATGAAAAGTTCCATCAGAACATCTGTGCCCTGTCAGGTCCCAATCTTGCTTTTGAAATAGCAGAAGGACTCCCTGCCGCAGCCGTTGTCGCAGGAATGAACACTGAAGCTGCACAGAAAGCACAGAAGCTTATGCATGGTGACAGCTTCTCCGTATACACAAATGATGACATCAAAGGCATTGAATTAGCCGGTTCCTTCAAAAACATTCTGGCGATCGGTGCAGGCATCATTGACGGATTGCATTACGGAAGCAATACAAAGTCAGCGTTCATAACACGCGGTCTTACTGAAATGGCAGCATTCGGAACAGCTCTTGGAGCCAACCCCATGACTTTTTCCGGTCTAGCCGGTCTAGGTGATACCATAGCAACCTGTTCATCATCCCTTTCCCGAAATCACTATGTCGGCGTAGAACTTGCAAAGGGAAGAAAAGCCAAAGATATTGTTGCATCCATGTCTGCCGTAAGTGAAGGAGTTACAACCATCCCGGTCGTAATGGATGAAGCAAGAAAAATGAAGCTTGAGATGCCGATCACGTCATCACTGTATGAAATAGTGTGCAATAATAAAGATGCCAAGGATATCATGCCGACTATTCTCGGAACAAAACTCCGACATGAGCTGTCCGGACGCAGATGGAAATTAAAAGAAATTGCAAAGAGATTTGTATGAAAAAAAGATTATTAATCTCATTTCTTGCATTTGTAATGGTATTGTCATGCACCGCATGCAGTCGGAAATTCTCCGGTTATACGGTTTATCACCAGGATGTAGGACAGGGGCTTTTCACAATAGAATATCCTGATAACTACGATATTCCTCTGGTCGAACTTTACAATGACACTCAGTATTCCTGCATTCACCTCAAGAACAGAATGGACCGTGAATCAAGAGCTCAGAGTATCTGGGAAATAGAGATCACAAGGCAGAAATATGATTCTCTTTCTGATGCAATCATTCAGCAGAGGAGATTATTTGAAGTTTACCCGGACAGCGAACTGACTACAAAGTATGATGTCGATATAGACGGAAACAAAGCAACTGTTCTGACATGCACCTATACAAAAGCACTTACTGACTATGAAATGAATATTCTCAAGCTTAAACCGATCAGACTTCAGGCAACCTTTGCCTACTTTTCAAAGAACGGAGCCGTCTGGAGAATTGCAGATACTACCTGCCCTGATGTTTTCCCCAATGATCCGGAATATTTCCAGCATATGCTGGATACGATGATAGTTCGTTACTAGTTAACGTTTCTGAAAGTATTAGGCCCGGCATTTGACCGGGCCTTTTTGCAATTATCTGTAATACTAAAGAAGATGGTGAATGATCTTTCCGCTGATTGTCTTGGGCAGTTCATCTCTGAACACAACGATCCTCGGATATTTATAAGGAGCAGTCTTCTTTTTAACGTAATCCTGGATCTCTTTCTTAAGTTCTTCTGAAGGTTCAGTTCCTTTGGTAAGAACGATGCTGGCCTTAACGACCTGGCCTCGTATTTCATCCGGCTCTGCTGAAACACCGCATTCAAGAACATAAGGAAGTTCCATGATGACGCTTTCAACTTCGAAAGGACCGATTCGGTAACCGGATGACTTGATAAGATCATCAACTCGTCCGACATACCAGAAGTAACCGTCCTCATCTTTCCACGCAGTATCTCCGGTATGGTAATATCCGTCATGGAAGACAGATTTGGTCAATTCATCATTATCGTAATATCCGGAGAACAGACCAACCTTATCAAGACTGTCTGTCCTGATGCAGATCTCGCCGGTCTCACCAGTTTTGACCTGGTTGCCATCTTTGTCGAGTATGGCAACCTCAAAAATCGGGTTAGGTTTACCCATCGAACCGATTTTAGGAGTCATACCGGCCATATTGCCGATCGACATTACAGTTTCAGTCTGGCCGAAAGCTTCTCTGATCCTAAGACCTGTTGCCTTTTCAAACTGAGTGAAAACCTCAGGGTTCAATGCTTCGCCGGCTGTTGCAGCATGCTTGATAGTTGAAAGATCGTATTTGGAGAGATCTTCCTTGATGAAGAATCTGTACATAGTCGGAGGAGCACAGAATGTGGTGATGTTATACTGCTTGAACATAGGAAGGATATCTTCGGAATGGAATCTGTCGAAATCATATACAAATATTGCTGATTCGCAGAGCCACTGTCCGTACATCTTACCCCAGATAGCCTTACCCCAGCCTGTATCAGAGATCGTGAAATGAAGTCCGTCAGAGGACACACGATGCCAGTGTCTGGCTGTTACGATATGGCCGAGAGCCATTTTATAGGGATGCTTTGCGATTCTCGGATAACCGGTTGTACCTGAAGTGAAATACATGAGTGCAGTATCCTTGCCGCAGGCATAATCCTTCGGTTTATTGAATGTGCCTCTGAACATCAGATATTCCGTTGAGAAATCGTGCCAGCCTTCACGCTTGCCATGAGCAGTCATTTTGAATCTGACATTGGGATTATCTGCAAAGGCAGCTTCTGCTTTTTCAGGACAGTTATCATCCACAGTGCAGAGAATACCGTCGACTCGTGCTGCACGGAATCGATAATCATAATCCTTGGTCATGAGCTGGTTGGTTGCAGGGATGGCAACAGCACCGATCTTATTCAATGCAAGGAAAGCAACCCAGAATTCAAAGTGTCGCTTAAGAACAAGCATGATATGGTCGCCTTTTTTGATACCGAGTGATGTAAAGTAATTGGCAGCCCTTGAGGAATGTCTTGATAATTCTGCAAATGTATACTGAGTCGCAACTTTATCCTTGTTGACATGGATCATAGCCAGCTTATCAGGCTTTTCCGCACCAAGAGCATCAACAACATCGTATGCGAAGTTAAAGCTGTCAGGATCTTTGAATGTCATCTTCTTGAGCTGACCATTCTCATCTTCTTCAACATCGGCAAATCTTTCGTATATGGCACCCTTTTCTGATTCAAGAGCAGTGAGTTTGGTGGCAACAGTTCTGGGTTTGGATTCATCCACATGAAGAACGACAGCACAGAACTCGCATTTCTTACCGCCGACAGCGAGCTCACCATGGGGCTGAGTGCTGTCAAAGTAAATTGAATCACCCTCGTTAAGGACTTCAGTATGACTGCCCACCTGGACTTTCAACTGTCCGCTGAGAACGATATTGAATTCCTGCCCCGGATGAGTGATCAGCTTCATAGGTTTATTCTGAGCATCCTCATCATATTCATAGGTACAGTAATAAGGTTCTGCCACTCTGTCTTTGAATCTGGTCGACAAGTCCTGGATAAAAATGCCGGTCTCACGTGCGGTTGAAACACCGCTTCCCTTTCGGGTGACGATGAAACTCGACAGTTTTGCGGAGCTTCCTTCAACCAGATCTGAGATTTCGACTTTGTAATAATGTGCCAGATTATGAATGATAGAGAATGGGAAATCCATCTCCCCGCCTTCATATTTTCTGTACTCTTCCACAGAAATACCGATATGCTCGGCTACTTCTTCAGGAGAATACTCTGACATTTCCCGAAGCTCCTTGATTCGTTCGGCGATTTCTTTGATTCTTACCGAAGAATCAACGTCTTCTACAGCCTGTGGTCTAACTTCCATTTTCTTTCCTTCCATCGGGCCCAATAAAAAAGGCCCGCCTCAAAATTTTGAGACGAGCCTTATTCTTCATAATGACCCGCGGTACCACTCAATTTGCGCCTTGCGACGCCACTCTAGGTTCTAACAAACCCTTCACACTAACGTAGTGACTCACGAAGAGCATTTACTCGCCTTTCGGCTTTCCTTCTCCCGGCTCAGAAGTGATAGGTTTATGAAACTCCCGCTGACAACTCACACCAACCGTTGTCTCTCTGAAAGCATCTGTTTCGACCTTCTTCGTCACAGCTTTTAACAAATTAAGGGCTATTATAATCATTCCGAATAGAATGTGCAAGACATTTTTTTACGTTAAATCAGGCGTGACAATACATTTTTTTATAAAAAAAAGCACCCGATTTTTCTCAATCCGGATGCTTTTTTTCTGAATCAATTTTCTTTAGAGCAGACTGTGCTGGATCTTTCCGCTGATCGTCTTGGGAAGTTCATCTCTGAACACAACGATCCTCGGATATTTATAAGGAGCAGTTCTCTTCTTGACGTAGTCCTGAATCTCCTTCTTGAGTTCCTCTGTCGGTTCAGTTCCCTTGGTAAGAACGATACTGGCCTTGACGACCTGACCTCTGACTTCATCAGGAGCAGCAGAAACACCGCATTCGAGAACATAAGGAAGTTCCATGATGACGCTTTCGACTTCGAATGGACCGATTCGGTAACCGGATGACTTGATAAGATCATCAACTCGTCCTACATACCAGTAATAACCGTCTTCATCCATCCATGCCGTATCTCCGGTATGATAGAAACCATCATGGAATGTCTTGGCAGTTTCTTCAGGCATTCTGTAATATCCGTGATACAGACCGACCCTGTTCAGGTTTTCTGTCCTGATACAGATTTCTCCGGTTTCACCGGCCTTTACAGGATTGCCTTCGGAATCGAGCAGAGAAATATCAAACATAGGATTGGGTTTACCCATGGCGCCCACTCTGGGTGTCATACCGGCAAGGTTGCCGATAGCCATAACGGTTTCAGTCTGGCCGAAGCCTTCTCTGATCCTGAGACCGGTGGCCTTTTCAAACTGCTTGAATACTTCAAGGTTGAGCGCTTCACCTGCTGTCGCAGCATGCTTGATCGATGACAGATCATACTTGGAAAGATCGTCCTTGATGAAGTATCTGTACATGGTGGGAGGAGCACAGAAGGTCGTAATATTGTACTGTTTGACCATAGGAAGAATATCCTCGGCATGGAATCTGTCGAAATCATATACAAATATTGCTGATTCGCAGAGCCACTGACCGAATATCTTACCCCAGATGGCTTTTGCCCAGCCGGTATCTGCAATAGTCAGATGCAGACCGCCTGATGTAACTCTCTGCCAGTATCTTGCAGTCACGAAATGACCGAGAGCAATAGTGTGCATATGGATAGCGGGTTTAGGATAACCGGTGGTACCTGATGTGAAATACATGATGGCAGGTTCATAACCGCAGGAATAATCTTCCGGTTTATTGAATGTTCCTCTGAACATAAGATACTCAGTTGAGAAATCATGCCAGCCATCGAGTTTGCCGTGAGCAGTCATCTTGAATCTGACATTGGGATTGTCTTTACA
>JAEESL010000088.1 GCA_016286345.1 Dehalococcoidales bacterium
AGGCGTAATGCTGTTCGTAGCAATACTGATACCAGTGATCCCACTTATCTTTCCATTCATCGGCTGCCGCTTGAAGAACAGCCATATCTTTATTCCCGGTGTTATCTTCCGGATAAGAAATCACGATACGATCCTTAAGTAAACCGGAAGCTCTGACTTCATCAGTTGTAACAACCACATACTGAGTATCCGATGCGATACCATGTACCAATGCATTGAATCTTGCGGATGTAGCTGACATTCCAATAACTACTGGCATAGCCTCAATGCCATCTTCCGGGCTTCCTTTAAGGAATTTCTGCATGATCGTTGTAGCGCGCCCGGCTTCACGCCCTTGCATCCCCCGGTGTGCCTCGTCAATGATAAAGTACAGCCGATTGCTCTTTTCACGAGCTGTATTCGCTAAAGTCTCCCAGATTGTATACTGACGATTATCTGTATGCTTCGTAAGATTGGAACTCTTACCAAGCTTTTGAGTGTTCAAAAAATAGATATGCCCGTCATCGAATACCTCCTGATCAAAGGAATCATCCTGTACTGTCACACACTGCCCCAGACGGATCTTATCTGCCTTCAGATCAATCTTATCTTTAGACTGTTCATTCAGCTGTGGAGAATCCGAAAGCCACACCACGATTGCTTCCGGCTGTTCAGGATATACTTCATCACCAAAGAAAATACTTTCAATCAAGGATGCCATTATAATGGTCTTTCCGGCTCCGGTCGGTGCTGTAAATGATACGACTTGCTTTGAATGCGTCCGCTCATAGCGATATACAGCTTCTGCCGATTTCATCCTTAGTTCGCCTAAAGCTCTTTTCTGAAATGGAAACAATTCTGCTTTCACGGCTTATCTCTCTATGTTAATTCGAAAGTTATCCAGATAATCTCTGTAAAGCTGGAATGTATTCTTATCACCATATCCAGCAATCATTTCTCGATATCCAGCTTCAGAATCTGTAACAATATATATAGTTTGGATATCTGGATATGAGTCTACTGCCTCTTCAAACTCCTGAAAACACTTTTCATCAATCAGAATTGCGAACCTGTTTTCCGGAAGAATGACCATGGAGGCATTATTATCCAACAACTGTGGGCACGCACCATGAGCACCAGCTTTTAACCACAAAACAGGAAACAATTCAGAAAGCTGGCGTCCTAATGCAATAGATGTCTTATCCAAAAAACCCAACTTAAAATATGCAGCATTTGCTCTAAACCCCTTAGACATCGGCTGCTCTAATCCCAAATAGTTTCCACCAAGCGGTTCTCCTTTAGTATTTGTTCCCTTTATTGTGCAAACCGTTCTCGGCCAAGTAATATGTCTTGCAACTCCGTTTTCTTCCCATTCGGGATCTCCCGGATTAACCCCATCGCGTGTAAGAGCCTTAGCTTCTTCTTCAGAAACTTCATTGTTTGTCACAAGAATGCAACGCCTATGCCCACCATCTTCCTCATTCAAAAGATTGATTGCATGAGCTGTAGTACCGGAACCAGCGAAGAAATCTATTACTAATGCATCTGGCTTCTCCTGTGTCGAATACTTAATGCAATCCACGACGGTATACAGTGACTTTGGATATGAAAATCGCGTTTCTCCACCAAATATATCCTGCAGCATACTGGTACCAAAAGTTCCTGCGTTATATCTTCCATCTGTCCACACGCTAAATACCGGATCATATTTTACATCACGCTTTTTTACCACATTCAAAGTCATTTTATCAGTGCAGATGATATCTCCATCAGAGATATGTTGCATCATAGATTCACGCTCATATCTCCAGACGCGTTCTTTTCCATCCTTCCCAACAGGATAAAAAGCCACGCATCCTTCAGGTGCTTCATTTCTATCATATGGTGTATCAGCATCTAAATGAGGTCCTACGCCCTTAACTTCTCTTGTTGTTTTATCTACATAGATGGCATAAAAGCTATTAGGCCTTCCTTTACGTAGATTTCTAACATCTGTTCCGCCCCTTGTAAGAGACCAACGTTCTTCAACATCTTCTGTTTTGTTTCCCTTAATGAGTTTCAAACCCTTTGGAGTAACAAAAAGTGCATACTCGTGAGTACGTGAGATATTATCTGCCGCTCCACCCTGAGGGTGATGATTTACAATAACTGGGCTGACATCGTGATTTGGCATGATTTCTTCTATAAGCTGTATCAACCTTGCTACTTCATAATCATCTATAGCCACAATTAGAACTCCATCCTCACAGAGAAGAGATTTTGCTATGCGTAATCTCTTTTGCATGAAGGATAACCATTTGCTGTGTCTATAAGCGTCTGCGCTATCCACATAATTATTATTGTATTTCCAATCTCTTGCCCCGGTATTATATGGCGGATCGATGTAGATACAGTCAACCTTACCTGCATAAAGATATTCCAACAGCTGCAGAGCATGATAATTATCAGCCTCAATCAACGTGTGCCACAGATCGCTGTCCGGAGCATTGCAAATGCTATCAATCGGCTTCAGATACGGGTATATAGGCTCACCAAACTGAGCCACCGACACCAGTTCTTCCACCGGGATCTCTTCCTTCTCTGCTGTTACCTTATGATAGCAAGTGGCAATTCCATCCTTGATGGCGCTAACTTCATACATCTCACTTACGGCACCGGTTTTCTTTGCTACAGTTGAGCCGCGTTTAATTGGAATATCATAAAGAGGGGTGCATTCAGGAAGATGTTCTTCAAACACCAGCCCAAATTTCTTTGTTTTTGACATCCTGTTAATTTCCTGCTCCAGTCTGGCTCTCAGCGCCTCATCTTTTATCTGGGCAAGCAAATCATGAATAGCAGCCATGTCTTCCCTCCTGATTATCTATTTCGCATCAATTGCACATAATTCAGTCTTTCAGGGAGCCGACTGGGCAGACGAAAACACCGTCTTCCGGACGACGGTAAGCCAGATCGCCAACTGCCGTCAGAATCATCATAAACGAAGGTTTCTGCATTTTCGTATCGTCAATTTTATCAGCCAATTTCTTCAGCGTTTCAGCGCCTTTGTCAATCAACGCTTGCCCGCCTATTTTAATTTCCACAAGGCCGTACGAGCCGTCGCGA
>JAEESL010000031.1 GCA_016286345.1 Dehalococcoidales bacterium
CGGTACAACTCGATGCAATACATTTTGAATTCATAACTGTAGCGCATAAAAATACCCTCCTTACTGGTGTCCAGTAAAGAGGGTACATATCAGACGATATGGGCTTATGTTTTTCAGAAGATGAAAGACTATTTAATGATCTCCACCTTATATTTGGCATCACCTTTGGGAGCCTTCACTGTTACGACTGCCCCGCTCTTCTTTCCCATGATTGCCTTGCCGATGGGTGAATCGGCTGAGATCTTGCCGGCAGCAAAGTCGGCTTCACTGGGACCGACCAGTGTTCCTTCAATGACTTTATCATTTTCTTTATTGGTGATACGCACTCTTGTGCCGATACCGATGTTGTTCTTGCTGGTGTTTTCGGTAATAACTGCTGTCTTCAGAATGCTTTCAAGTTCATCTATGTGTCCGTTAATATAGCTGAGCTCTTCTCTGGCAGCATGGTAAGGTGCATTTTCGCTGAGGTCTCCGTCTTCTCTTGCGATCTGAACCTTGTTGATGATCTCCTGCTGTTTCTTTTTTGCTTCTTCAAGTTCAGCAACTAATTCATCATAACCTTCCTGGGTTATTGCCTGTGTTTTTTCAATCTTCTTGGCCATTGGTTGGGATTCTCCTTAAAAAAAGCACCGCAAACCGGTGCGGTGTATAGAGTAATTATAACATAATAGTCTTATGTTAAAAGAGATGTTTTACAACACTGATGATCGCTTTACTGTGCCAGTCGAAGGAAAGCTTGGAATTTCCGGCCAGTTTTCTGACAAGGCCCTTCTTGTCGGCCCATTTAATGATCTTATTGATTCGTTTATTGCCCATTCTGGCATAAAGGTCTGCAGCCCAGCCTGAGATACGGGTCTCTCTTCCGAGCAGCTTCTTGACCTCCCTTGGATAAGACTCGAAGGCTTTTTTCGAAAAATCCTGTTCGCGCAGTGCATTGATGATCGCCTCGGATGCAAGGTCGGCACACAACAAACCATAGTAGATACCGCCGCCGGTGATGGGTTTTGTCTGTCCTGCAATGTCGCCTACCATGACAGCCCGGTCAGCAGTGATCTTCGGTGCCAGAGATGTTGTGATACAGCGGATCTGAACCTTGTCGATCTCTTCAACGATGCCGTTATCAATGAGATATTTCTCAAAGGCAGCAAAGTGTTCCTTGGGGTCTTCTTTTGTCATAAGACCGCAGAGAGATCGTTCATTGTTGATAGGAATGGACCATGCAAAGGAATTATCGGAGAAGGCTCTGTCAGTGAACAGTTTGATGTGTTCTGCAGAATTGTGCTTGCCGATACCCTGAACACCATAGACCCATTTCTTGCCGGTCTTCATATCACACTGTTCCACCAGTTCGCTTCCGAAACCTGTGGCAAGAACTACCATCTTGGCCTGATAGACTTCATCATCAGCCATACAGTAGACCTTCACATCTTCTTCGGACCTTTCGATCTTGGTGACATGATGGTCCATGAGATATTCAGCACCGACGAGTTTTACCTCGTCTGCACACCATGAATCAAATTCTTTTCGTTTAACTCCGTATGCCTGGGGAGTGTCTCGCATAAATGTCAGTGAAGTGCCATCAGACGTGATCACTTCTGCCCCACTGTATTCTTCACGGGTAAGAAGAGAAGGAATATGGAAATCACCCACACAGGTTGAAGAAATCAATCCGGAACAGCATACGTGTTTAAGGAAGTCTTGTCTTTTCTCCAAGACAAGAACTGACCAGCCGTCAACAGCAAGGTTGATAGCTACTCGTGATCCCGCAGGGCCGCCGCCAACCACAATCACGTCGTACATTAGTATGATCCTAAGCGGTGACTATCTGTGTCCATTTACACTGAAATTATAACAGGTTTGAAAAAATATTACAGTGGCAAATAGGTAAGTTTCAAAACAAGTTTGGTGCTGTTTGTGATCTTATAGTTATCGTTAACTCTTTTGCCGATCAGCCATACGATGTCATTATTGTTGCACAGCACGCAGATATTCTGTCTTTCTGTTTTGGAAACATGTTCGTCCATAAGGAAACGTGCAACTTTTTTGGGTCTGGAACTGCCGAAGGGAATAAAAACATCACCGGCCTGTCTCGGACGGATGTACAGATCCTGAATGAGTTCAAGATCCAGATATGCCTTGTTCGGATCTTTGCTCAGGTTGCAGTTGTCCAGGTCAGCTATCTCAGCGTGGATCCTGCCCTGGGGAAAAGACGTTTCTCCGGGGAACAACAGCTGAGTTTCAAAATAATTTTCCTCTTCCTCTGTACTGTTCGAAATTCTGAGGACCAGCCTTTGATATTCGACCAGCCATTCAAGTCCGTTGGGAAGGTCAAGCTTCTTTCCGCTGGGGCCGTCAGCAAGTTTTATCATGTCATCGATATGCTTGTTCTCGATATCCTGTACGTTTCCAGTCAGAGCCTTTATTGCCATGCGGATAAGTTCCTTTTTTGCATAGGGATGCAGCATATCGAAGTTTCTGCGCATGATGACAATGGAGTCTTCAAGAACATCAAGATATTCAACGATCCTCTCGCTGTTCTGATTTATATACTGCTGTTCGTCCCTTGCGATCTGAGCCAGACGCAGTACTGCCGTTTTTACATCAGGATTGATTGTTTCAAGCAGAGGAATGATTTCCCTGCGGATCTTGTTTCTTGTATATTCAGTCAAGTCATTGGTCGAATCAAAGCATGGTTCCAGACCGGCTTCTTTGCAATAAGCGTCTGTTTCGGCCTTGCCGGTAGTCAGCAAAGGCCTGGCCACTTTGACCGGCCCGTTTTGGGTCTGGACGTCAGACACGGCACTCAGACCGGTGAGTCCGTTGATACCGCATCCGCGGATGATATGCATGAGAACTGTCTCGACGTTGTCATCCTTGTTATGCCCTGTCAGAACAACAGCATTATGTTTTTCTGCGATATCGTGAAGATAATTATACCTGACGATACGTGCGGCTTCCTCAAGGGATGAGATATTGTTTTCTTCCCTGAATTTCGGAACATCAGCTTTTTTTACAAAGCAAGGGATATCAAGTTTACGGCAGAGTTTACGGACGCTTGCCTCATCTCTGTCAGCCTCTTCTCCCCTGATCATGTGATTTACGTGGACTGCATACAGAGTAAAGCCGTTATTGTTTCTGATCGAAGAAAGAGCATGAAGAAGGCAAACCGAGTCGCTTCCTCCGGATGTTGCGACAACAAAAACGGCATCCCGGAAGCTGTATTCATCCAGAAAGTCCTGTACTCTTTTTACGATCTCTTCAATCATATCTCTATTGTACACTAGACAAATACAGCATCACGAGTTGCCGGATGGGGGTATCTGATTATGGATTCTCTATGCTTTGGCTGCAGCGAAGCCTGCTTCCAGATCATCCAGAATATCGTCGATGTGTTCTGTTCCAATGGATAATCGGATGGTGTTGGGATAGATGTCTGCAGCTTCCAGTTCTTCCTTTGACAGCTGAGAGTGAGTAGTCGTAGCCGGATGGATGACAAGGGATTTTACGTCTGCAACATTTGCGAGCAGAGAGAAAATCTTAAGTGCGTCGATAAATGCGAATGCCTCTTTCTGGCCGCCCTTGATATTGAAAGTAAAGATGGAAGCGCCGCCGTTGGGGAAGTACTTCTCATACAGTGCATGATTGGGATGGGAAGGCAGAGAAGGATGATTGATCTTTTCCACCTGGGGATGATTCTTCAGAAATTCCACGACCTTTTTTGTGTTTTCAACATGACGGTCCAGTCGCAGAGAAAGAGTTTCCACACCCTGAAGGAGAAGGAATGCTGCGAACGGAGAAATGGTTGAACCGGTATCTCTGAGCAGGATCGCGCGGATATAGGTAACAAAGGCAGCCGGTCCTGCGGCATCGGTGAATTTCACGCCGTGATAGCTGGGATTAGGTTCGGAAATGTTGGGATAGCGTCCGGATTTTGCCCAGTCGAACTTTCCTGAATCAACGATCACACCGCCCAGAGTGGTGCCGTGGCCGCCCAGGAATTTGGTGGCTGAGTGGACAACGATATCGGCTCCGTGCTCGATAGGTCTGATCAGATATGGAGTTCCAAAGGTGTTGTCGATCACCAGGGGAAGACCGTGGCTGTGGGCAAGCTTTGCCAGTGCGTCGATGTCGGGAATGTCAGAATTGGGATTACCCAGAGTTTCAATATATACAGCTTTGGTATTGGGTTGAATTGCTGCTTCAACTTCAGCCAGATCGTGTACATTCACAAAAGTGGTATCAACACCATGAAGAGGAAGAGTGTGAGCCAGCAGGTTATATGATCCGCCGTAGATGCTCTTCTGTGCCACGATATGCTCTCCCTTGGATGCAAGAGCTTCGATCGTGTAGGTTATGGCAGCGGCACCTGAAGCAAGAGCAAGAGCTGCAATTCCGCCTTCCAGGGCTGCAACACGCTTTTCAAGCACGTCCTGTGTAGAGTTAGTCAGTCTGCCGTAGATGTTTCCGGCATCGGCAAGGCCAAATCTTGCAGCGGCATGCTCGGAATTGTGGAACACGTATGATGTGGTAGCGTAAATAGGTACAGCCCGTGCGTCTGTGGCAGGATCGGCATTCTCCTGTCCGACGTGAAGCTGAAGAGTTTCGAATTTGTATTTCTTAGTCATTTTTTTAATTATTCTCCTTAATTATGTTTTGTAATTATTTTTTATTCAGTAACGATTATCTGGTACGCAAAGAGCGGCAGTGCACCCTGCGCCGTCGCTCATGACGATTATTCCTGTTTTTAATTTGATATTTCGATTTTTGTCTGATATCTGCTGAGTTCGTACGGAGCGAAAATCCGGAGTTATGCGTCCGTCATTTTGCAGAATTCATCAGTTTCATCAATATCATTGACCGGTGGTTTCAAACCATCAATTTTTATTCCATGCTTCTCGGCATAATCCCAAAGAGCGGCATGGATGGCCTGTTCAGCCAGGAGAGAGCAGTGAATTTTGACCTTGGGAAGACCGTCTAATGCTTCCATTACTGCTTTGTTGGTGACGGCCATTGCTTCCTGAATGGTCTTGCCGCGCACCAGTTCTGTTGCCATACTGCTGGTAGCCACTGCTGCACCGCAGCCGAAGGTCTTGAATTTTGCATCCCGTACGATGCCCTGATCGTCAATGTCCAGATACATGCGCATTATATCCCCGCATTTTGCGTTGCCGACTGTTCCGACTCCGCTGGGGTTTTCCATCTCACCCACATTCCTGGGGTGCATGAAGTGATCCATAACTTTATCTGAATATTCTGTTACCTGACTCATTATTTTGCCTCCTGTTTTTTGACAAAGTCTTCATATAAAGGCGACATGCTTCGCAGTCGCTCAACGATTTCTTTTAATTGGTCTACGGCGTAGTCGATCTCTTCAAGGGTGGTATCTTCCGAAACTGTAAGTCGGAGCGATCCGTGAGCGATCTCGTGCGGCAGTCCGATCGCCAGCAAAACGTGTGACGGATCCAGAGAGCCGGATGAACATGCCGAGCCGGATGAACCGCAAATGCCTGCCCTGTCCAGCAGGATAAGCAGAGATTCTCCCTCGATAAAGCGGAAACAGAAATTTGTATTATTGGAAAGTCTCTGGGTACGATGACCGTTGAGTCTGCTGTAAGGGATCTCTGTCTCTATGCGGGAGATCAGATGATCACGAAGTCCGGTCTCATAATCTCTTCGTGCCGAAAGAGTTGTTTTTGCCAGTTCTGTTGCTTTGGCTAATCCGATAACACCGGGAACGTTGGTCGTACCTGCCCGTTTTCCGCGTTCCTGTGCGCCGCCATGGATCAGAGTATCGATATAGACGCCGGAGCGGATATAAAGGAATCCGATTCCCTTCGGGGCGTTGATCTTATGTCCGCTGACGCTCATCATGTCGATGCCCATATCTTTAACATTAATTTCCACGTGTCCATATGCCTGAACAGCATCAGTGTGGAACAGAACTCCGTGTTTATGTGCGATATCTGCGATCTCTTTAACGGGCTGGATGGTGCCGATCTCATTGTTGGCAAACATAATGGAGATCAGGATCGTATCGGGTCGGATAGATGCCTCCAGCTGCTGGAGATCCACAACGCCATTGTCATCCACGTTAACATATGTGACTTCATAACCATTCTTTTCAAGATACTGACAGGTGTGGAGTACGGCATGATGTTCGATCTTACTTGTGATGATGTGATGACCCTTGGCCTTCAGTGCGGATGCAGCCCCCTTCAGAGCCCAGTTGTCTGACTCACTGCCGCCGCTTGTAAAGTAGATCTCTTTTGATTCAGCACCGATGAATCCGGCGATCGTCTGTCTTGCTGTCTCTATGTCATTATTGATATTGCCACCAAAGGTATAAGACGTGGCGGGGTTTCCATATTGTTCTTCCAGGTATGGACGCATTGCATCAAACACTTCTGGCTTTACTCTGGTAGTTGCCGCATTGTCCAGATAAATCATTTTGTGCATTTGGATTCCTCTTTTCCTATTAACTTAGTAGGTAAAAGCATTATATTTGCATTTACCTATCATGTCAATAGGAAATTAAGAAGTTTTTTAATGCGGCGGAATAACCCCTGTTTTCCGTTAAGTTTTCCTTATTTATATTCAAGTAATTAGGAAATTTTAAAAAGCAGATAAATAATTTAATTACATATTGCAATTGTAGGAAATAAGGCGTATATTACATTAACCTATTTTTGTGATAGGTAATAAAAAGGATCTTTGCCTGATGGTGTTTTGAAAACGGATATGCAAAGTCCGTTCACTGAAATGGCAGGCGGCAATGATCAGATCAGTAAAAAAGGAGTTAAAGACAGCTGTAATCTATAACAATCTTTTATAATTGACACTACAAAATTTGATAGATATATTAAGTCTGTTGGATTTTCCAACTAATTATTAAACAGGAGATATTAAGAGTGAAAAACAACGAAAATACTATTTCCCGAAGAGACTTTCTCAAATTAACCGGTCTGGCAGTAGGAGGCGCAACGATTGCATCTTCTGCTATTCTGGCAGCCTGCTCAGGCAAAGAAACCACCAAGAAAGATGAAGAAATCACCAAGGAAAATCTTGGCATCGTATATGCAGGCATCGATGGTGCATATCCCCCATACTGCTCACTTAATGAAAATGATCAGGTCGAAGGTTTTGAAGTCGATGTCATGAATGAGATCGGCAAGCGTGGCGGAATCACTATTGAATGTGCCAATACTGCATGGAACAGTATGTTCGGCCAGCTCGATTCAGGCAGAATCGACACTGTTGCAGAAAACCTTTCAATCAATGCTGACAGAGTTGCAAAGTACGATTTTGCCGGAACATATACAAAGGGCGGCAACAGATTCCTGGTACAGGGCGGCAAAGCCAATTCCATTTCCAAATTTGAGGATCTTGCAGGAAAGAAGATCGGTGTGGCCAGCGGTTCAACAGCTTATAACGAACTTGAAGAGATCAAGACCAAATACAATATCAGTTTTGAAATCGTTCCTTACGATTCATCAACCAATGCTTATGATGTATCGATCGGACGAATCGATGCTTCCTACATGAGCCCTATCGTAGGTCTCTCACTCAGCAAAGCATCCAACCTCGGTCTTGAACTTGCAGCAGTTGATTCCTACAAGACAACTTATACCGGCTATGCATTCGTTAAGAATAACAAGCGAGCTGCATTCATCAAGGATATCTTTGAAAAAGCCCTGAAGGATATGTATCAGGACGGAACACTCAAGGCTCTCAGCGAAAAGTGGTTCGGAATGGACACTTCATACGTAGCCACCATCAAAGATATCGGGTTCTAATAAGCAGTCAGTAACTGGTAAATTTCTTATTCGGCCCATCGAACCCGATGGGCCGACATTTTAACCAGACATAAAGGGGGAATGACCATGGGGTTTGATTTCTCGTATGCGGTCAAGCACTTTTTAAATGTCGTTCAATATGCCGGTACGACTATGCGAATGGCCTTGCTCACAATGGCTATCACGCTTGTTCTGGCTTTTGCGATCACACTTGTCCGTTATTATCATGTAAAAGTCGCTGAAACGATCGTTAATATCTATATTGATGTTTTCAGGGGTACGCCTCTGCTTGTTCAGCTGTTCTTTATTTACTTCGGTCTTCCGCAGATAATCCCGGGATTCAGGGAAATGACCGGTTTTCAGGCTGCAATCATCGGCCTTACGCTCAATACGGCAGCCTATATGACGGAAGATATGCGAAGCGCACTTGAGTCTGTTCCTATAGGACAGATCGAAAGCGGCTTGTCTATCGGTATGACGGACCTCCAGGTCATGCGACATGTCATTCTTCCTCAGGCCGTAAAGGTCGCCTTCCCTGTTTTGGGAAATGAATTTATTGCTCTGATCAAGAATTCTTCTCTTGCTTTTTCTCTCGGTGTCAGGGAAATCATGGCTGAATCCGCACTGCTTGGTACATCAAGCGGAAGATTCTTTGAAATGTATCTTGATGCTTTCATCCTGTATTTTATTATCTGCAAGATCCTTTCAATGATTTTGAAGTATGTCGAAAAAAGACATGTTAAGCAGGTATAGGGGTGCGAAATGATACACATTGAAAATCTTCACAAAAAATTCGGTGAACTTGAAGTACTAAAAGGCGTGGACCTTGATGTCCAGAACGGAGAAGTCGTCTCCATCGTAGGACCTTCCGGGACCGGTAAATCAACACTCCTCAGATGTATCAATTATCTTGAGCGTCCTGAAAAAGGAATTATAGACGTTGACGGTTTCAGGATCGATGCTGAGCATCATTCCAGAAAGGATGTCTATACCCTTCGAAAACAAAGCTCCATGATCTTCCAGAACTTCAACCTTATCAGTAATAAAACAGTGCTTGAAAACATTATGCTTAGCCCTGTCGTGGTTCAGAAAAAGAGCAAGGAAGAGGCAAGAGCTGCCGCAGAAGAAATACTTCACAAGATAGGTCTTTCCGATAAGATCAATGCCAAACCATCCACCTTATCCGGCGGTCAGCAGCAGCGTGTTGCGATCGCAAGGGCGATTGCGATCGGTGCCAATGTGATGCTGTTTGATGAGCCGACATCCGCCCTTGATCCGTCGCTGGTGGGAGAAGTTCTGAACCTTATCCGTGATCTGGCGCAGACACATCAGAGAACAATGCTTATCGTTACTCATGAGATGCAGTTTGCGCATACTATCTCGGACAGGATCGTATATATGGATGCCGGAGTTATCGTTGAACAGGGTTCTCCTGATGAATTCTTCAACCATCCGAAGGAAGAGAAAACCAAACAGTTCCTGAAGTTCTATCATCTGAAAGATAAGGAATAGAAGAGAACTGCTGTCAAAAAATCGTCTGCAGAAAGGGCATGAGATGAATCCAAGCGAACGAATTAAATGCATTATCGAAGGAAAGGAACCGGACAGACCTGCATTTTCTGCCTGGGGCCATATCATGAATTTTGATGATGGCGAAGCAGACTCATTTGCAAGAGCAACGATCGATGCAGAGGAGCTGTATCGTTTTGATTTCATCAAAGCCATGCCCAATCCCTATTACATGATCGAGGATATGGGACTTAAGAAGATCAAACCTCTGCGATATGATCAGCCGGTGACCAGGGATAACAATGCCCTTCCGATCCGGAAGCCCGCGGATTTTCTGAATATCCCCTTTTCCGAAGCCGGCAAAGGAGCTTTTTTGAGAGAAGAAAAAGCCATCAGAAAAGTCGAGGAGCATTTTAATGGAACGGTTCCTGTTCTTCCGACTATTTTTTCCCCCATTCTTTATATTCAGTATCTTGCCATAACTTCTGATGAGCTTCAGGCCGATATAAAGAAATACGGAAATTCCACAGCCCTTGTTGAGAGATATCTCAGCGAAAACAAAGAAGTACTGTATCCCATGCTGGAAAAGGCATCAGACGTCAATAAGGCATTTATGAACAGACTTGCTGATGCAGGTGTGGCAGGCTTTTTCTATGCCAGCGAACATACCGATGGAGCCTGGAGCAGCAGAGAGGCCTTCGAGTGCTACGAAGGAAGATTTATCAGAGAGGAATTGGATTCCGTAAAAGATAAAACATATTTCAATGTCCTTCATGTATGCGGAACGAAAGATGTGAAGGTCGATTGGGTGAAGGATTATCCTGTTCAGGCACTGAACTGGGCAAGCCTCAGTCCTGACAATCCTTCAATGGAAGAAGTAAGAAGATACACGGACAAAGTATTGGTCGGCGGCATCGACGAGAGAGTGGATCTCAAGGGAAATGACGAAAAAAAGATCCAAAAAACTCTGGTTTCCAGACTTCAAAATGCAAGGAAAGCTGCAGGCAGCAAACTTGTTCTGTCAGGCGGATGTGTTTTTGACATTGAAGATTCGTATCGTTTCACCATGTGGCGTGATCTGATGTCCGATCAGAAATAGTAATCGGATCTATTCTTCTGTTTTTGCTTCAGTTTTTCTGTTTATTCGCAGAGAAATGATTATTATCGGAATATAAGCGGCAAAAGTCAGAAGCATTCCCGCATTCTTATATTCATACTGAATGAGCTATTGAAAGTCAGGAAAAATTTGGTTTGAAAAAAGAATGGTCGGGGCAAGTGGATTCGAACCACCGGCCTCAGCGTCCCGAACGCTGCGCGCTGACCAACTGCGCTATGCCCCGTAATTTTTCTATTATATAACATTTTTAAATTTTGTTTTTTCTTTTTACTCTGGAATGCTTTATAATGAACAAATCATTTTTTATAAAGAGTATTCCTATGGGATTAATTGTACAGAAATACGGCGGCACTTCAGTTGCAGATTCCAAGAGAATCATGAATGTTGCACGAAGAATAGCCGCAACCAGAATGGACGGCAATCAGGTCATTGCAGTCGTTTCAGCAATGGGAGATACGACTGATGATCTTATCAAGCTCGCCCACGAGATCACTCCTAAACCCAACCCCAGAGAAATGGATGTTCTCCTTTCCACCGGTGAGATCGTATCAAGCACGCTTCTCGCAATGGCTCTCAAGACTCTCGGTTTTGAAGCTATTTCCCTGACCGGTGCCCAGGCTGGCATCAAAACCACCAGGCAGTACAGCAGGGCCCTTATCACCGACATCAATCCTGACAGAATTTATGATGAACTCCGCGAAGGCAAGATCGTCATCGTTGCAGGTTTCCAGGGAGTAACTGAAGGCTTTGATGTGACAACTCTGGGAAGAGGCGGATCGGATACAACAGCTGTGGCTCTGGCAGCCAAACTGGGAGCAGACAAGTGTGTACGATATACCGACACTGAAGGTATCTTCACTGCAGATCCACGTATCGTTCCGGACGCAACCTGTCTTAAAGAGATCAGCTATGAAGAAATGCTTGAGTTATCCGTATACGGTTCTAAAGTAGTTCACCCTAGAGCGATCGAACTTGCAGAATATTACAATATGCCGTTGATTGTGGCATCCAGTTTCACCAACAGTCCCGGCACGATTATTCACGGAGGCAAAATGGAAGTCAGAAATAAAGTTACAGCTATTTCTCATGATATGAATGTGGCCAAGATCACAGTTCAGGGAATCAAGGATGAACCGGGCATTGCAGCAAAATTATTTGTTCCCCTGGCTGATGCCGGAATCAGTGTTGATACCATTGTCCAGAACTCAAGTATCAACGAAATGACAGACCTTACTTTCACTGTTGCAGAAGATGACATTGAAAGAGCAACCGCAATCGTCAAAACTGTGGCATCCCAGATGAATGCCAAGGTCGTTACAGATACTCATATCGGTAAAGTCAGTATCATCGGCGGTTCCATGCTCAATGGTACCGGCTATGCCAGCACCCTTTTCAAGACCTTATCAGATGAGAATATCAACATCGATCTTATCACCACTTCAGAGATCCGAATCACAGTCATCGTTAAGGAAGATAAAGTCCTCGATGCTGTCAGAGTCCTGCACTCTGCATTCAAACTCAACGAAGATTAATCTATTCGTTCAGACAGAAACGACAAGGCCTCGGACTGACATCAGCCTGAGGCCTTTTTGCATCAGAATAATTATTGAATTCTACTGTTCATCGGAATAGCAGTACTTAACAAAGTCCCATATATCTTTATCTGCAAGAAGGATCGTAAATGCTTCTTTAACGGCTTCTTCAAATTCCGGTTTGATGGCGGCATTGCCGTCGATGATCGGACATGAATACGGCAGTTCCATGTTATTTCTTTCTATCTTGAGCTTTCCGTTTTTCAGTATTCTCGGAAGCAGCGGGAAAATACGGCACTGTATCGGTCTTTTGCTGCGCTTGCAGTGTTCCGGCCCTTTGCATTTGACGAACCAGAGCTGAACAGGAGGCTTTTCCCCTTCAGGATAACCGATATCTTCCGGATCTATATCCTCCCATGATAACCATGGATCGGTCAGTTCATGGACGGAGTCTTCTCCGGGAAGCAGGATCATACCGGAATCGGGATCTGTGTCGATCGCGCGGCAGCATGCCTGTCCGCAGATGGAACCGCAGTCAAAATCCTCGGGAGTAACTCCCCCGAGAATGGAATAAACCTTTTCAAAAGTCTCTTTATCGATCATGGCATTTAATTTTCCGGTCATTTTATTATTGCATTTTAATTGTCAGTTGATAAAACTGTTTCTTTCCATAACGTGATATTGAATGATATTAATGGCATAAAATGCCTTCTGCCATGCCCAAACAGCCTTGAAACTCTTGAGAACGTAAACCGTCAAGTTTAAAATTTATGATGTAAGGAGACCTTCTTATGACTACATCGGAAATGATAAGAAAGCTGTGCAAAGAAAGCAAAATTAGTCTTTCGGAACTTGCAAGAAGAATGGGACAGTCCCCTCAGAATTTCAGCCAGAAGCTCAAGCGGGAGTCCCTTACCATTAGTGAACTGGACAGGATATATGAACTGCTCCATGTAAAAGCTAAACTTGAACATATCAGTAAAACACGCTCAGCTGAAGTGCCTCAGAAAGGGCCGAAAGCAGATATAGAACCCGAAAAAGCCAACAGGAAAGCTGTTTCAGCTTTGGAAGCATCTGAACAGGCAAATAAAACCAAAAGTGAGATCATATCCAATTTGTCACAGGAAGTGAAGCCTCCTCTGAAGGATAACATCGAAATGTCTGCTCTTCAGAAACAAGACTGCAAAGATCCGGAAAGCGTCCTCGATAAATCCGGGAAGACCTTTGCCGCCGGCATCATACCTCCCCAGGCAGAAGAAAAAGAAGACGATCCGGATTTCTGGAAGAAACATTCCCTGATGCATATGTTGCTGGCAGACGACGACCGGAATGTATGTACAGCAGTAAAGAGTGCCATGTCAGGCACCGGGGTCAGGACGGAATATGCCGAATCAGGTAAGAGAGCACTCGAAAAGATCAAAAACTCCCATATACACCACGATGATTTCAGTATTGCTCTGATAGATTGGAAAATGCCGGAAATGGATGGCATTGAAACGGCAAGACAGGCAAGGAGATATCTGCATGACAAGGTCTTTATCATCCTTATGACTGAGCAGGACTATTCTGTTATTGCAGATAAGGCAAAGGAAGCAGGCGTCGATGGGTTCATGCAAAAGCCTTTCTTAAGATCTGAATTCCAGAAAGAAATCGAAAAATTAATAAAATAGTAATAAACACCTAATATCATAATCTAAATTGTCAAAAATACAGTAAAAGGAAGCACTTGTGGAGATAAGAAGAAATGATAGATACAAAAAGAATATCATTCTGATAATTCTGGCAGTGCTTGTCCTTTTTACAGGTTATCTTTTACTGATGCGGTATGCCATCAAGCATTTTATTGATGAGACACAGCAGACTATATATGAACTCAAAGGCGAGTATCTGCAAAGCAGAGTTGATGGTGTCATCGCAAATATAGAAGCATATAAAACCCAGCTTCTTGAGACTAACTCCGGCATGACTGAAGAAGAAGCTGACGAACTTACTCAGAAATACATTGAGCAGTACATATACGGCCTTGATTATTCGGATGGGGCATATATATGGGTCAATCAGGTCATCGATTATAACGGAGGAGACAATTACGCCATCCGAAGGATCCACCCTAATCTGAAGGATCAGATAGGAGAGTATCTGTCGACAAGTATGACTGATATCAAAGGCAATTTTCCCTATCTGGAAGAACTTGAGGGAGTGAAAGCCAACCCGGATGGTTTTTTATATTCATACTATTTCAAGGAATACCTCACCGATGATATCTCTCAGAAGTATACGTTTGCCAGGTTGTATAAACCTTATGACTGGATCATTGCTGTGGGTGCGTACACTAAGGATATACAGCAGGTCGAAGTATCCGGTATGAGAATAATTGTATACTCCGGAGTATTTGTTTTCTTGATTCTGGTCGGGCTGGCAGCTTTCTTTATCGTTCAGAACAACAAGGCAAAGAATAAACAGTTTGCAAAAGAGAAAAAAGAACTCAGCGAGAAAGCTGAGATCGACCCTCTTACAGGATGTGTGAATCGCAGAAAGGCTAATGAACTGTATAAGAGTGCTTTTGAAGAGTTCAAAAGCAGCGGAGTTAATACAGGCATTCTGATGGTGGACATTGATGACTTCAAGTATATCAATGACACATATGGTCATGATGCGGGAGACAGAGCACTTTGTGAACTAGCCAGATGCATGAAAAAGACATTCAGGACCGGTGATACGGTCGTACGCTGGGGCGGAGACGAGTTTATGCTGATACTGCAGGAACTGGAAAAAGAGCATGCCGAAGTTGCGATTGATAAGGTTGAGAAACTTCTTAAGAATCTGACATTTTATTTTGACGGAAAAGATATACCGATCAAAACATCTGCCGGGTTTACCATGTTCAGAGATACAGATCGGGAATACACAGATGCGGTGGTCAGATCAGATGAGATCATGTACCACGTAAAGAAGAATGGCAAAAACAGGATCGAAATAAATATCTGATAACTAATAATTTTCCTGTTGGTTCAAAAGTCCTTTTTTCCTAAGGTGATCGATTAATCCTGATATTCCTTTTTCGATATCGTCATAGGTTTTTTGAAAGTCCCGTGTAAACCATGGATCGGCAACATCTCCGGGAGTATCAGTGTAATCCATCAGAAGAGATATCTTATTATCGGGGTCTCCACCGCAGATCCTAAGCATATCATGCAGGTTTTCACTGTCCATGCCGATTATAAGGTCATGGGTTTTATAATCATTTTTTGTCATAAGAACAGCTCTTTTTTCAGAGCATGAAATACCATGTTCAGCAAGTATCTTCTTGACGGGAGGATATACAGGATTCCCTACTTCTCCCCAGATCTCTTCAGTTGTTGTTGCGGCAGAAGAAATTTGGAACAATTTATCCAATCCCAGAGTTCTGACTTTATCTCTGAGAATATACTCAGCCATGGGACTGCGGCATATGTTGCCGTGGCATACGAACAGTACTCTTATCATAACCCTAAAAGCCCTCTATTTCTCGGGGTTTCCCCCATTTACGCGCCATG
>JAEESL010000089.1 GCA_016286345.1 Dehalococcoidales bacterium
GAATACAGACTGTCATTCGATGAGGTCAAGGCGATAGTGGGTTTTGATTTTGATCATGCCTTTCTAACATACAAGAAGGAGCTTCCAGATTACGGTTATGAGTTCACGAGACTTTCACTGAAGGAAAAGTGGGTCTGGATCGTAAAGAAGGAAGAGGGCTGACTGCGGTGATCTCTGATCCGCAACTGAAAGAAGAGATGTATGTTTTTGATCTGAAAGCTTTTATGGACGGGGTAAGAAAATGAGATATATCGTTCTGTTAAGAGGAATCAATGTCAGCGGCAAGAACAGGATCGCGATGAAGGAACTGAAGAAGGCACTTGAGGATAACGGTTATTCGAATGTCATTACCTATCTTAACAGCGGGAATGTCATCCTTGATTCTGATAGGGAAAAGGGATTTGTTTCCGACGACATCGTTGATCTGCTCAGGAGCAGGTTCGGACTGGACATTCCTATATATGTGACCGATCCTTCGAAACTGGAGGAAATCCTTGAGAATGCTCCTGACTGGTGGGGAACTGAAGACAAGGGGATATATGATGATCTTATTTTCATAATCCCTCCTGCCGGGTTTGAAGACCTGTACGGCGCAGTGGGAGAACCGACTGAGAATATAGACAGGATACAGGGATACGACAATGTGGTATTCTGGTCGTTCGATCTGAGCAATCACCAAAAATCAAATTGGTGGAAGAAAACTGCAAGCACGGACATCAAGGACCAGATCACGATCAGAACGGCAAACACTATGAGAAAAGTACTGGAATTATGCAGCAAATAGGATCTTGAATATCAAGATTATAAGGAACGGGTGGGAGCAAAAGCTCCCACCCCAGACTGAAGACAATCTCCCGTTTTGGAACACCCTTGTTCCTAAAGCGGGAGATTTTTCATACGCATTTCGCTCTTAGACTTTGCCGGCCGACCAAATCAGATAAAAAAGACCAAAATGACGAAAGCAAAGACAATATATCCGTACCTTTCCCATCCTTTTTCTTCGGTTTGGTAAGCATATTTGCCAGTTTTTTCATGTTCATGCATGCGTAAGTCAGGCCAACTTTCATGGCCATCATTTCTCTTCCTACCAAGTGGGTGTATCTCATGCCATGCATCTCCTTGGCTGTTCCAAATACCCTCTCGATAGTTTCTTTTCTTAACTTGTATATCTCTCTGTAATACAGATCGTGTCGTACGTCCTCACAAGTCTCGATGTAGTCCTGCCAGACATGTCTTTCCACCTGCTTCTGATGATTGCGGCTCAATGTGCATCTTGACAGATTAGGACAGTCTTTGCATATGTTGGGGTCGCTCTTGTATACTCTGTAGCCCTCTCTGTTAGTAGTGGCATATCTCAATATCTGATCTTCAGGACACAGATAACAGTCGTAGTATTCATCATATACATAGTCTGCTGAAAAGAAGAATCCGTCTTTGCTCATTGGCCTTGTGTACGGCAGTACAGGCACCACTCCGTCATCTATCATCATCTTTGCCAGTGCAGGACTCTTGTATCCCCGGTCTGCGACCAGTGTCTCTATTCCCAGGGGCTTTATCTTTTCATAAAAGGATGGAAATGTCTTCCTGTCATTGTCATTCCCTGCATTTACTTCATACCCCAGTACCCATCCGTGACTGTCACAGGCTGTCTGTATCGAATATGCGAATACTTCCTTATGCTCTCCCTTTCTGAACCATCCGCTCTCGGGGTCTGTGGTGCTCTGCCTTGTCTCTTTGCTACCTCCTGAGGATGAGCTTGTTCCGGACCCTTCATCGTTACCGTCATCTTTGTCCTTCAACGGCTTCTTACCGTGTATCTCTCTGTCTGAATCTATCTCTTCTCTCAGCTGCTTCTCATAGCTCCTGGCTGCTTTTCTGGCCACCTCTACCTTTACGTACTTGTTCCTGTTGGCCCGTGCCTTTACATGTGTGGAATCTACGAATACTGTCTTTGTATCCACATATCCCTTATCCATGCACTGTTTAAGTATATTACTGAATATCTGCTCAAACAGATCTGTTCCCTCGAACCTTCTCTTGTAGTTCTTTCCGAATGTGGTGAAGTGGGGCACGTCATCAAAGAAATCCAGTCCCAAAAACCATCTGTAGGCTACATTCACCTCGATCTCCTTGACCGTCTGTCTCATGCTCCTGATCCCATACAGATACTGCAGCATCGGTATCTTTATCAATGTCACCGGATCTATGCTCGGTCTGCCTGTCTCTTCGCTGTATCTGTCTTTTACCAGATCATATATGAAACTGAAATCTATGGTGCTGTCTATCTTCCTCAACAGATGGTCTTCCGGTACCAATTGATCTATTGACACGAACTGTACCTGCTTGCCTTTTTCATTGATATTCTTTGTGATCATTTTGCTTCCCTCTGGGATCGTTCTAGCTGTTGCTTTTCTTACCTATATTATACCAGCAAGGATTTAACCTGTGTTGTTTTTGGTCAAACTTACCATCGGGCACAAAAAAGCCGCCTACCTTTCGATAGGCGACTTTGTCTTCAGTCTGAGGCCATCCGCTTCTCGCGGATGGCCTTTGTTTCGTCATATGTACGGATTTGAAGGATTGTAGATCGTGTGCGAGATCAGATAATCAAGCCACTCGCCGTAACCGGCAGGTGTGAGGTGGATCCCGTCACTGTAGGCAACATCTTCTCTGAGATAGCCTGAAGCACTCTTGAATACGTCATAGAGATTGATCAGTCCCAGCCCCTTCTCATTGCACATCCTGGCTATGAGCTGGTTTGCAGCATAGATCCTTGCGATGGAAAGGTTCGGTCTGGCAGCCTGTATGGTAGCGGCGGTCGGTGTGATGGTCGTCACGTAGATGACTGCGTTAGGAGCCTTCTGCTTTATCATGTCTATCATGACATAGTAGCTGTCTATGAAATCCTGAGGTTCCATGGAGACGAGAGCATTGGTGCCGAGGGTGACATACACTTTCTTCGGGTTGACCTGCTCGAGGACAGCCCAAGGATCTATGGGACCCGTCCCGAAATTGATCATTGCGCCCGGCTGTGTGAAGGATCTCGGTGAA
>JAEESL010000032.1 GCA_016286345.1 Dehalococcoidales bacterium
TGATCTTCTTACAAGGCCATGAACTTCATAACCCTTATCCAGCAAAAATTCACTTAAATAAGATCCATCTTGTCCTGTAATTCCTGTAATTAAAGCTTTTTTCATTATTTTGTCCAATCCCAGTCGAATCTCTCTATGTCTTCTTCAACCAGTTCATCACCTATCTGAACTTCTATTATATGCAGTTCACTGACTCCATACACTGCGTGCATTGTCCCGCGCCTGATATATGCTGTATCTCCTCTTCTGACATCTCTGACCACACCGTTTTCAACGATTTTGCCGGTTCCTTCAATTACAGTCCATATCTCATCACGTCTCTTATGACGCTGGTAACTGATATATTTTCCGGGTTTTATCACAAGATGCTTCGTAAGGGAATTCTGCTTATCAGCATGACTGACATAATCAAGCACTTTATATGTTCCCCAGGAACGTTCTTCATACATCGGTCTGTTTTTGATATCCTTGACCAATTCCTTCAGGGAAGCACTTTTTTCCTTATCTGAAACAAGTATTCCATCTGGAGTCGCAACCACAACAGTATTTTTTAATCCCAACGTGACCAAAGGAATACTGAGTTCATTGAGAACATTAACAGACTTGCATGATTTATCGAGCAACACATTGCCTATATGATTGTCACCCATTACATCAGATATGATCTTCCAGTTTCCAATATCCTGCCATTCACCATCAAATCTGAAAACTCTGAGATCATTTTCTTTTTCAATAACAGCATGATCAAAGCTGATATCTGGAAGTTCAGCGTATTTATCAAAAAGTTCTTTATAATCTGATGTTCCGAATTGTTTTTTTGCTGTATCAAGAAGGTATCCTATTTTGAAGGCAAAAACCCCGCAGTTCCATAATGCTCCTCTGGCAATAAAGTCTTCTGCAGCAAGTTTATCAGGCTTTTCCTTAAAATAGGCGACCTTGCTGACACTGCTGTCATCTTCAGGAATGATATAACCATGGGTCTCACTGGGATATGAAGGCTTCACACCCATAAGCACAATATTACAATCCGCTGTTTCAGCTTCAGAATAGACCTTATTCAAATTATCATAATAGTCTGAACCCGCATACTGATCTACCGGACATACCAGAACAACTTCATCAGCAGATATTCTGTTAATGTCATGCATATAAGCACATGACAGTACAAGAGCAGGAAATGTGTCTTTTCTGCATGGTTCAACAGATATGTCTATATCATTATCAAGCTGACTTTTGATAATCGATGTCTGGGATGAGGGCGCAGTAAGAAGGATATGTGATGCAACTCGTTTGATACTTCTGTATGACCTTTGCAAAAGAGAAATTTTTTCAGAGCCTTCAGAAACAACCTTGATAAACTGTTTTGATCTGACATCGTTCGACAGCGGCCATAATCTTTTTCCTGAGCCGCCGGATAGCAATATAACATTCATACTTATTTCTTACTCCGCTGTTATTTTTCCTTCAGCAATACCTTCAGAGCTTTCTGGAATAAAAATAATCTTTATTGTGGCCAAAAGAATACGCATATCTTCCAAAATCCCATGTTTAGCAATATACATCAAATCAAGTACTAGTTTATCATAAGGCGAGGTATTATACTTCCCATACACCTGAGCAAGTCCGGTTAATCCGGCTTTGGTCTGAAGTCTTAATTCAAACTCAGGTATGTGTTCTTCATATTCCGCAGCTATCTCAGGTCTTTCAGGGCGAGGCCCGATAAAGGACATTTCACCTTTCAGAATATTAATAAACTGGGGAACCTCATCAAGATGAAGCATTCTGAGAATACGTCCTGTCCTGGTGACTCGCATATCTGAAGTGCCCGTCGAAAGTCTGGCAACTCCATCACATTCAGCATCGACCCTCATACTTCTGAATTTGATAACCTTGAAATATCTGCCGTTCTTTGTCAGTCTGGTTTGCTTATACAGTACAGGACCATGATCTTCCAGCTTGATGCAGACTGCAATGATTAGCCAGAAAGGACTGAATATTATAAGGAATAAAAGTGAAACAACGATATCAAACAGTCTTTTTATTATCAGATATTCAATACTCGGATCATACCCTTTGACTTCCAGTATAGGAAGATGAAGAATGTGGACTGGTTTTGCACCTGTTACCAGGATATCACCTACTTTAGGCAGCAAAAAGACATTGATCTTGTGCATTACACAATACTTTAGTATCTCTGTTTTATCAGCAGAATGGATACCCGATAAAAACACCGCATTGCATCCGGACAGCAATTCATCGTGTTTTTCGTGATACTCTGAGATGGAAACAACCTTTTCAACTCTGAATTTCAGACTGATTGCACTCTTCATGATGTCATTTTCAATACCACGTCTGGCATCATAGATCACTAATGTTTTTCTGGCCGGATAACGTTTGGTAATATACTTATTTGCTATAAATGCCCAGATTATTATCAGAACAGCCTGCGCTGCAAAAGCAGCAAGCAAAGGCAGCGGATTACTGAAATCCTTGATAAGGTAAATAAAAAGAATATACATAAGTCCATCGGAAATGAACGCCGAAAGGATCTGAGAATAAACTATTTCCGTTATCTTCGATATTTCAATCGAATAACCGTCATAGACCGTGGAAAGATAAAGATAAACTGCAACAAAAGCTGCATAAACTGCAAGATTAGCTCTGTAATAAAAGAATGTTGTGGTTAAATCGTGATAGTACAGAAGCCAAACGGCAATGAAAGGTGCTGTTACCAATACCAGTATCAATAACCGCAGCAATCTATCGCCAAATGTTTGTTTCATAATAAAAACTCAAAAATATTATACAGTCGCTATACACCCATGAGCAGTTTTTCCAGATTGGTTAACAATTGCAACAAGTTCCTTTATCTCTCTTAACTGAGTCGTGAATAATTCTTCACATATAATCACAACTGAATCATTAGAAAGTGCTTCTGGTAGGTCAGAACTCAAGCGTGCATTTTCAATAAAAACTGCATTGAATTTCAAACTGCCTGCGACTGAAGCAAGATCATTTTTGATGTCACTTTTTATACTTCTTGTTGATAAGAAAAGTACATTCTTATTGTCACGAGCCATATATTTCAATTTTTCCTGAATAAAGGCATTTGACTTTTCAACAGAATCAAATATGCGTTCATGCGTAATGAACTTCACGATAGGATTGACTTTTCCATATGAACCGATGAAAGGTGCTCTGACTGCTTCTTCCAAAGTATATGATGAATCAAGAAGCATTCTAAACACATAATAAACAACTGCAATGAATGCAAAAACTATGAAAAGCACAATTCCATATTTTGCATACCACATAATGGAATGTCTCGGTTTAGAATTATTAATTGTACTCTCCTGTTTTGCAACAGCATCGGCAATACTATTTTTACTATTAACTAATTCTTGTTGCTTTTTCATAAGTTCCACATTGGGACTATCAAGAACAGAAACAGAAGCAATACCATTCAACGAGTGTCGATATACCTCATTGATGTCTGTTTGGAAACTGTAAAATTGATCATTAATAACGCTGGACAAATAACTAACATAGGATTCATCATCACCAAAAACAGATACCGTAAGAAGACTATCCTCGCCTGAGGCATATATAACCTGTCTGATTTGATCATTGGTATATGATGAAGATAGCAACTCATGCAGATCTACATTATCAAAACGATCAGTATATGATTTCAATATGACTGGAATCTGTTCAATATCCTCTGCTGCTATCTCGTATTTCATAACATACTGTGATGCATTATTGGGGTCAATCTTCATAAGTGGTCCTGAAGATATGTCCTTGTCCATTTTGTCATACTGGCTCTTAAGCAATGCTAATTCTATTCTTGCAGGATTATCAGGGCTATTCCATTGAGCATAAGCAGAATCTTCATTGCCTCTAACCTTAACATAGGCAAAATATGCCCCCATGATGATTATCGCCAATGCAAGAGGAATACAGATAATGTATTTCAATTTAGCTAAACATACAGCTATTATCCCTGTAATAGAGATTTCCATTGTTTCGTCGTTATTCATTATCAACCCTCCCGCTATTTGCTAATTGTCAGAATGAATATCCTCTTTTTCTACCTTATCAAGTATTTCAAGTATCTTAGATCCGTGTTCAATTGAATCGTCCCAAACAAAAAATAACTCAGGGGTATATCTCAAATTCACTTTATGCGCAAGCTCAGTTCGGAGAAAGCCCTTTATGTGCTCCAGTGCATCAAGAATTTCCTTCTTCTCAGCAACTCCTCCGAAACTGGATACATATACCTTGCATGTTTTCAGATCCGATGATGTATCAACTTTCGTAATAGAAATAAATTCATTGATTCTCGGATCCTTGACATCATTACGCAGGTAATCTGTCAGTTCACGCATTATCAGGCTGTTTATCTTAGGCATTCGGTAAGTCATCAGTTTGATTTCTCCAGATGGAATGCCTCAATTACATCTCCGGGTTGGAATGCGGAAAAACCTTCCACACCAATACCGCACTCGAGCCCTGTGGTTACTTCATTGACGCTGTCCTTGAATCTTCTAAGACTCTGTACAGAACTTGTTGTAAGGACAGTTTCTCCTCTCTTTACTCTGACCTGGAGATTTCGTCTGATCTTTCCGTTCATCACCTGACAACCGGCGACCTGATTTTTATTTCCGGGGAAGACAGCCTTCACAACAGCATATCCGTCAATTGTTTCAACCATCTCCGGCTCTCTGAGACCCTTCAGTGCTTTTTCAACATCGTCGATCATGTCATAAATAACAGAATATGTTTTGACATCAACTCCGCTGGAATTTGCTATCTTTGAAGCGTTCGCTTCAGTTCCGATATTGAAGGCCAAAACAAGACCTTTTGATGCTGCAGCAAGGTTTATGTCACTTTCGGTCACATTTCCCGTTGCAGCGTGGACAATACTTATCTTGACATCATCAGATGATAATTTCTCAAGTGAGTTTTTGATCGGTTCAAGTGAACCCTGTACATCAGTCTTCAAAACGATATGCAATTCTTTTACCTTACCGCTGGAGATCTGATCATATAAAGTTGCAAGGCTTACAGTATATGAAGACTCTTTGGAATGAGCTGCTTCAAATTCACTTACCATATCCCTTGCCTGTTTTTCAGTTTGTACCACTGAAACAGTATCACCGACATCAGGAAGTCCGGAGAAACCGAGTATGGCAACCGGTGTGGCAGGAAGAGCTTTTCTGACCTGTTTTCCTGAATCACTGTACATAGCCTTAACTTTACCGTATACAGTTCCGGCAACAACGATATCACCTAATTTTAGTGTGCCGTCATGGACAAGGATGGTAGCCATAGCACCTTTTGATTTATCCATGGTAGCTTCAATTACAACACCTTTGGCAGGCTGATTGGGATTACATCTGAGATTCTCCATTTCAGCAACCAGCAGAATATCTTCCAGAAGTTCCGGTATACCCTGCTTTGTTTTACCTGAAACAAGACATGAAACAGATTCACCGCCCCATTCTTCAACGATCAATCCGTTGTCAGCAAGCTGCTTCTTAACATTGTCGGGATTTGCTCCGGCCTTATCGATCTTATTAATAGCTACAACAATTGGAACGTTGGCAGCTTTAGCATGAGCAATGGATTCAATCGTCTGGGGCATCACACCGTCATCTGCGGCAACCACGAGAACTGTTACATCCGTGACCTGTGCACCTCTGGCACGCATGGCAGTAAATGCTTCATGACCAGGTGTATCAAGGAATGTGATCTTCTGGTTATTGACCTCGACCTGATAAGCACCGATATGCTGTGTAATACCACCTGCTTCCTTTTCAGTCACACGCGAAGAGCGGATAGCATCAAGAATACTGGTCTTGCCATGATCAACATGGCCCATAATGGTTACGACCGGAGGACGTGGCTTGAGATCGGCAGAATCGGCAGATTCCTGCTTTTTCTTAATCTCAGCAATAACAGTATCCTTCTTTTCAGCAATCGATTCATGTGTCGTTTTATATCCGTAAGCCTCTGCGACTTTTGAAGCAACATCATATTCTATAACCTGATTGATGTTGGCCATGACACCCTGCTTCATAAGTGTCTTGATCACATCAATTACAGTAATGTTCATCATTTCAGACAATTGTCTGACGCTTATTGTCTTTGGTAATTCCAAACTCTTTGCAACATCACTCATCTTCAATCCTCCGCTATCACACCAAGCAAATCTTCAACCAACACTTTTATATTATCACTATTCACACTGCACCGCAGTGCATGAGAAAGAGCATTGGTTTCACTTATCCCCTCAATGCATTTCTTATTTTTACAGACGTATGTTCCGCGTCCGTTCTTTTTGTTTTCCTTATCAAACTCCACCATATCCCCGGCACGAACTATCCTCAGAAATTCTCTCTTATCGGCAGTTCTCCGGCAGACACAGCAGGTCCTGTTAACTTCTTTGCGACTAGAAGTCTTCATCCTCATCCTGATCGAAGTAGCTCATACCGCCTCTTCGCTGCTGTTTCTTCAAATGGATTCCATCCTCAGCATTTTCTCTTCCACTCTTCTTCTTCTTTTTCTTCTTTCCGGAATCCTCTTTAACAGGCATATCATCCATCGGTGCAAGAATATCTTCAGCGAATCTGATACCTTTATTGTCATCTTTCTTGGGCTTTGTAATAACAACAGGTTCATCCTGTGCTACAGGAATCTCCGTAACCTGTACTGTTTCCTCAGTTTCATTTTCCTGTGGCAGATTATCATTAATATCAGGAATCTGATCGCTTTCTTCATCACTGACACTCTTGATATCGATCTTCCAACCGGTCAGCTTAACTGCAAGTCTGACATTCTGTCCTTCCTTGCCAATGGCAAGTGAGAGCATTTTATCAGGGATGATAGCAACTGCAATCTGTTTTTTATCATCGATCTTAACCGTCTGAACCTGAGCAGGGCTTAAAGCCTGAGCAATGAACAAAGCAGGATCAGCACACCAGTTAACGACATCAATTTTCTCATTACCAAGTTCGGAAACGATATTCTGGATTCTGATACCCCTCAGCCCCACACAGCAGCCCACAGCATCAACACCTTCCTGTTTGGCTGCAACAGCGACCTTGGATCTGTAACCTGCTTCTCTGGCTATAGCCTTGATCTCTACATTTCCATTGGCGATCTCAGGAACTTCAAGTTCAAGCAGTCTTCTAAGCAGGTTCGGATGACTTCTTGAAACGATAAGATTAGGTCCCTTTACAGACTGATCGACTTCAACCAGATATACTCTGATTCTCTGACCGATTCTGTAATGTTCTCCAGGAACCTGTTCTTCAGCAGGAAGTATAGCTTCAGCTCTGCCGAGATCAATAGTTATCTGTTTATTTTCAATCCTTCGTACATTACCGGATACAATATCACCGGCTTTGCCGGAAAACTCATCAAAAATGGCACTGTGTTCTGCTTCATGAAGTCTCTGCAACAATACCTGTTTGGCAGTCTGGGCTGCGATACGTCCCGCATTCTGGACCTGAACCGGTACCATAATAAGATCATCAAGTTCAGCCTTCTTATCTATTTTTCTAGCGTCTTTAAGAGTAATCTCAGTTCTGTCGTCAATAACTTCTTCAACTACCAGTTTTTCAGCAAGAACTTCAGGAGTTCCGGTTTCACGGTTGATCTTGACAGTTACAAGCTGATTCTGAGCAAAATTATCCTTTCTGAAAGCAGATGCCAATGCTGATTCTACAGCGGACAATATCACATCTTCAGATAGATTTTTCTCTGCCGAAAGCTGTTTTATTGCCAAAATAAAATCATTTTTCATTTTTTTCTCCATAAAATACTAAAAAAGTGGGTCTAAGCCCACTTAAGAAGTTCCTCTTATTAAGTTGAAGTTATTATAACATAACAATTAATTTTTCGATAGTATTATTACTCAGACATAAAAAAGAGAGCTCCTCATCGGAGCTCTCTTTTAATTTATCGACTTAAGATCGAATTAGACAGTTCGTCGGGTTCGAACGATAAGAACGATTACTGCGATGCAGAGGATTGCACCAATTGCAATGATGACCCAGATGTAAACAGGAGTGGCGGCCTTGCCTGCATCAGGAGCTGTTGTTGTAGTAGTAACGTTGGTAAGGGTTACGGTGTGTTCAGTTACAACAATAGTCTGAGGAGCAGGAATGGTGCAGGTAGCTTCAGTGATGATGATGGAGGTAGGCTGAGCTGCAGTGATGTCGCCCTGAGTGATTACAACAGGATCAGACTTTGAGGTGTCTTCAATGGTGGTGAAGGTTGTGATCTTGGACCACTGGCCTTCGATACCATTTTCAACAGCGCAGACACGGACTGCATATGAAGTGTCAGGAGTCAATGCAGGTGAGTATGCGAAGTTGTTGGCAGCGATTTCGATCTTTCGTGAGTTGATGAGCTTGGTGTAGTAATCTTCACCAGGAGTGTAATCAACTAACTGGATTCTGTATGAAACTGAATCGCCAGGATAGACATAGTTGTCATCATGGAAATGACCGACGTTGTCACGATCATAGGGTTCGAATGCCCAAGTAATCTGGACTGCAGTGTATTCGATGTATTCAATACCATCACCGGTGTTAGTGCCATGATAACGAGGAGTTAAGATGACAGGAGCACCGTAAGGAGTAGTGAATTCGAAAGGTTTGGCCATTGAGAATGAGTAGACATTGTAGGCATTCTTTGTGCTGTAAGGAGCTGCTGAAGCCCAAATCTGTACATAGTACTTGGTCTGAGGATCAAGTCCAGAAATGGTGAGTGAGTTGGTAGCTGCATTGAAAACATCAACATCATTAAGCCCACCAATGAGCTCAACCTCGTCAAAAGTGGGTGAAGAGAAATAATCAATAATAGGCATTGCAGTTAAATGGTTTTCTGCAGCAGGATCGGTATAAAGAGGATTGGTAGGAAGATATTGTTTATATTCATCAACGACAATTGCTACATAGTAGTTAACTGCATTGGGCATTGCATCCCAGGTAAGAGTAGTGGTGTAACCATTTTCTTTAAGAGTGTAGGTACCAACAGCTGCGCCGGTAACGCCCTTGTTGAAGGTGTCGATGTAGGTGCAGATCTTGTTGTCGCCAAGAGCATAGATCTTGGTATTGACGGTGGCATCGGCCATTGCTGAGCTGCTTGAATCTAATGCAATGATCAGATCAGTAGCTGAGATAGGACAATTGTCATCAATATCGTCAGTGGTAGGATAAGGCCAGTTATCATTGGGGCCAGGGCCATACTTGTTGATAGCTGAAGCATGAGCGGTCTTAGGATTGTCACCGACGTATCGGTAAACTTCGTTGTTGTCATCAAGGACGAAAACAACACCCTTGCCTTCAATGCCGGAACCCTGTCCGTCAGAAACCATTGCGGTAACATTGTCGAGTAAGAGAGGTTTGACAATTACATTGTCATTACCTTCGGTATCAGTACCGCCGAGCATACAAGGAACATTCATGTAAACGAATTTGTCTTCAACTTTGATAAGAGCAGTAGAAGTTAAAGGTTCTTTGTAGCCCATGAAGAGTGAACCATTGTATGTAAGGATAGCAGTGGTTGAAGCACCAATATAATCATTATCTCCGTTTGCTTCTGTTGATTTTGCAACAACTTCCCACTTGGTGATGTCATCTTTTGAAGCAGAGATAACGGTGATTACAGGAGGATTACCAGCAGTAGTACCAACTGCATAGTAGGTGTCTTCAGTAGCGATAATATCGGTAACTGTTGAGACCTTATTGATGGTAACAGGTTCTTCCCAGCTGTTGGTGAAATCGTTGGTCATATAGATCTTATTGCCAACAACAACCATAAAGCTGTCAACATCTTCGAAGAGAGCTTTGCTGTAATCATAAGGTTCAGCTAAAGCAAAGTTAGTGTAATAGGGGTTAGGAGCGATGGTCCAGTTAAGGGCCTGATCTACTGATCGATAAACTTCAGTCTGAATTGAAGTAGTAGGATCTGCAGGATCGGTAGGTTTGCTTGCAGTAGCGAATAATGTGCCATCTGCAGTAATAGCAAGTTTGTTGAACTGGGTACCACTGGCAGGATTGACACCAAGAACCTTTAATCGTTCCCAGTAACCAGTAATATTTCTCCAAACAACCTGTCGGGTTTCTAAGCTGTCAAGGATGTAGAGGTCGCCAGCGATTGAGATGATTGAGCCGATAGGCTGTTCAATCATTGAAACCTGGATCCAGGTGTTGGAGTAATCAGTTGAAAGTGAAACACCACCGTCTAAGCCATAGGTACCGGCAAGAGCTCGGCCGTTGGCTAAGTAATCGGTTAAGAGAAGCAGGGACAGATGAGGACCACAGTCAGCAGGAATATAGGTAGGAGTGACAGCGGTATCAGGTGCATCTGCATGGAGATATGAGTTGCCCATAGGAGGTCGGTCTGCAAATTTGAATGAGCCGCCTTTGTTGGTTGATCGGATGACCTGCTGATCACCATCATCGTGACAGTAAGCACCGATTACAAGGATAGGATCTGCTGCATTACCGACACCGGTGATGTCAACAAATTCGTCATAGTTGTGGGCAATGCCATCAACAGTCTTTTCAGTAGGAACAGTTACTGCTACTGAAGTATCATTACCAGCACCAAAAGGTTTGTTGGTAACTTTGTAAAGAGGTTCAAGTTCAATTCGGTTGTCAGCGAATGCTACATAGAAAACACCGGAGGTAGCATAGTCATCGGTGAACCAAACTGAAGTCTTGTAGATACCAGCGAAGGTAGGTTCAAGATTTGTAATGTCACCAGCAATGGCAATATCCATGTTCTTAGTCTGGTTCCACTGTTCTGAGTTCTTGACGAAGGTTGCAAAAATGCCATTAGGAGCAGCGATGATTGCAACAACACCATTGGTTACAGCAGGATCTGCTTTGACAGCAAGAACCTGAGTAGCGGTGATAGGTTCGCCATTAATTCTTGATAAAGTGACCTGCTTGTCGTTCCAGGTCTGGGTCTGGCCAGCAATAGCTAAGGTGTAAACACCAGTCTTGGTTGCATCGCCACGGGTACCGACATAAAGGGTCTGAACACCATCAACGATGGCATAATCCATTGTTGAGATGTAACATTCACCATCAGCGCCGGGGCCGAATTTAACCTGCTGATGTGAAACCTGAGTCAACCATGAGAAGAGGTTAGCAAGAGCTACCCAGTTCTCACCACCATCGGTGGTCATGTAAATGCTGTTACCATCATTGAAGAAGATGGTAGCTGCATCTTCGGTTGAAGCGATGATGTCAGCTTTGGCATCACCGGCAAGCCAGTTCTTCTGAATAGGAATTTCATAACCGGTCTTTAAAAGCTTCCAGGTTCGAGCTTCATCGGTAGTCTTGAAGATACCGACGGTAGGCTGACTGAAATCAGGAGTTACACCTGCAGTAGGTGTTGCTTCCTTGGCTCGATATTCATATTCAGCAATACAATAAACAGCTGATTCATCTGCATTGTAGATGATCTTTAAAACGCCAAGAATGTGGATGTTGGAAGTATTGTTGACAAGTGCTTCAGTTTCTTCATCAGCACTTACAACATAGGTGACAGTAGCAGGATAGTCTGCCAATGTCCAGATCTGCTGATCTGTTGGTGTAGCATAAGTCTTGCCCTTCTGAGGTGCAATGTTGTCATTTGCTGATACAGGAACAGCAAAAAGGCTCATTGCGATCGCAACAGTGAGGAGAACACTTAACACCTTATTTAATTTTTTCATTTTATATATTCTCCAAATTAATACGTCAACCCATTACGGTTGCGTGTGAAATCCAAAAGTTAACGCCCTATTGTCTGCTCGCGTTTAGTTTGAGCTCGCTCTTTTATACATGCATACACCTCACCTCCCTCTAAAGTTTGTGATAGATGTATTTTATGCCTGTTTTCATCAACTTTTCAATAAAAAAGTTTAATGATCGTCTACTTTTTCTTTATATAAATAAAATATGCCCGGATAAAGGATAATATCCGGGCATATAAAAACTACTGATTATTAAAATTAGGTTAATTCAACAGTAGCGCCAACTTCTTCAAGTTTGGCTTTTGCAGCATCAGCTTCTTCCTTGCTGACAGCTTCTTTGATTGTCTTAGGAGCACCTTCAACAACTTCCTTGGATTCCTTAAGACCAAGACCAGTGAGTTCTCGGACGACTCGGATGACATTGATCTTGTTTGCACCGACATCCTTGAGGACTACGTTGAATTCGGTCTTTTCTTCTTCTGCTGCAGCTGCACCAGTTGATGCACCGCCGGCTACCATAACAGGAGCAGCAGCGCTGACACCGAATGCTTCTTCGATTGCTTTGACGAGATCGTTAAGCTCAACGACGCTCATTTCTTTGATTGCTTCAATTAATTCTTCATTAGTAAATTTAGCCATTTAATTATCCTTTATTAATTATTTGAAAATACAGGTAATTGAATTACGCTGCTGCTTTTTGTTCTGCAACTTTGTTCAATGCGATGGCAAGACCACGCATAGGAGCCTGGAACAAGTATGCGATCATGAAGTATGACTGTTCCTTGCTCGGTAACTTTGCATAGACTTTGACATCATCAGCACTAAGCCACTGCTCAGGCAGGAAGCCACCGACGATCTCCATATTGATGCCGCTCTTTTCGATATAATCTGAAACGACTTTCATAGGAGCGGTCATATCTTCATGCCCTACTGCGATTGCAACAGGTCCGTCGATATTTTCGCTGTGTGCGTGATAACCGAGCTCTTTCATTGCTCTTCGTACAAAAGTGTTCTTAACAACTTTGTATTCGATATTGTTCTCACGCAATTTATGTCTGAGACCAACAAGATCAGAAGTCTTGATACCCTGATAAGTGGTAACTACGGCAGACTGAAAACCAGTCAGACACTGCTGTATTTCACTGATCTTTTCAGCTTTTACACTCTTTCTCATTTTTCGTTTCACCTCCCAGTTCAGATAATAAAAAAGTCCTTGCGGGAAACTACACAAGGACTTTGTAAAAAAACCAATCAAAAAAATTCTTGAGAGAAAATTTTTTTATTTTATCCTCGGCAGGTCATTAATTAAGTTGTTTCCAACGCCCGCTGTCTTAAGATAAGACTGATATTCTGTTGTTAATATATTAATAAGGTAGCTATGCTACAGTGAGGTCGGATGCGAGTCGTGTATCGACAGGAATACCGGGACCCATTGTAGACTTTACATATACGCTCTTAATGTACTGACCTTTGGCACCAGCCGGTTTGGCATGGACAATGGCTTCCATTACAGCGGACATATTGACAAATAATTTCTCAGTATCGAATGACACCTTACCGACAATCACATGGATGATAGCCTGTCGGTCAAGCTTATATTCGACACGGCCTTTTCGAGCATCTTCGATAGCTCTCTGAAGGTCATTGGCAGCGACTACAGTACCACTCTTGGGGTTAGGCATAAGACCTTTACGACCGAGCTGTTTACCCAGTTTACCAACACGTCCCATCATATCAGGGGTGGCGATGGCAATATCAAAGTCAAGCCAACCTTCAGAGATCTTACTGATCAGTTCATCACTGCCAGCATAGTCTGCTCCGGCAGCAAGTGCAGCCTTCTCGGCATCGCCCTGTGCAAATACAAGTACCTTGACTGATTTGCCAAGACCGGCCGGAAGAAGAGCAACACCGCGGACCTGTTGGTTAGCCTGACGCGGGTCAAGACCCATTCGTATGTGCATCTCAACGGTCTCATCGAATTTCGCACTTGCAACTTTTTTGCAGAGTTCTAATGCTTCTTTAGGTTCATAGAACTTACCCTGTTCTATTTCCTTAAGTGCTTCAATGTGTTTCTTTCCGTATTTTGACATTTTTATTCTTCTACCTTTATTCCCATGCTTCGGGCTGTACCAATTACAGCTCGTTCAGCAGCTTCAACGTCATTTGCATTGGCATCAGCAGCCTTCTTTTCAGCAATTTCACGTAAAGCAGCTTTGGTTAAGATGATCGGTTCATCATGACCCGGTTTACTGTTGGCCTTATCAATGCCACATGCTTTCTTGATAAGATCAGTAGTAGGAGGAGTCTTGCAGATGAACGAGAATGATCGGTCAGCGTAGACTGTAATTTCAACAGGTACAATGGAGCCTTCCATACCCTGGGTCTTCTGGTTGTATTCATTGCAGAAGCCCATGATATTGACACCGTGCTGACCTAACGCAGGACCAATCGGAGGAGCAGGATTTGCTTTTCCGGCAGGAATCTGCAGTTTAATGATAGCCGCAACCTTTTTTGCCAATTTATTTTATCTCCTGTAAAACTAGAGCTTTTAAAGCTTTTCAACCTGAATGAAATCAAGTTCGACAGGTGTTTCCCGTCCGAAGAGTGAGAGCATGACTCTGACACGCCCTTTGTCAGAATCGATTTCCGATACCTGTCCGATAAACTCATTGAACGGACCATCGGTAATACGGACACTCTCCCCGATCTTAAACCCGACTTCAACTCTCGGCTGTTCCTGGGTCATCTGTCGGAGGATATCCTGATATTCCCCATCAGAGAGAGGAATAGGACCATCGTCTCCGCTGACGAACCCTGTAACGCCGCTTGTGTTACGGACAATAGCCCATGATGCATCATTCATTTTCATATTGACGAGAACATAACCCGGCAATATCTTCGACACAACATTTTTCTTTTGTCCGTTCTGCACCTTAGTCTTTGTTTCTTCGGGAACTATATATTCCTGAATATCACCGTTTTCATCAAGTGAATTGCAGCGTAGAGCCAGCTGTTCGATCACCTTATGTTCATAACCTGAATAAGTATGAACGACATACCATCTGTATTCTTCTGCTAATTTTTTATCCATTTCGAAGAAACTATCCTAAAAGTGTATTATTGACTACCCATGCAAGTACCCAGTCGAGACCGCCAAGTACAAGGCCGATCACGATTGATACCAGCAAAACTATGCCGGTGAGGTAGATGGCCTCACGTGGTGTAGGCCATGTTACCTTTTTCAAATCAGCAATTATATTTCTAAAAAATGCAAAACTTTGCTTTTTTTCTTCCGGCTTTGCCATTATGTATTTCCCTTAATCCAGACCTTTTATTTTGATTCTCGATGCAAGGTCTGTTTACCGCAGCGCGGACAGAATTTCTTCAGTTCCAATCGCTGGGTATCGTTTCTACGGTTCTTTTCAGAAGAGTAGTTACGTTCCTGACATTCCGTGCAAGCAAGATTAATAAGTATTCTAGCTTCTGTTTTCTTTGACATAACTATTCTATAATGTTGGTTATAGCTGCGGCACCAACATTTCTGCCTCCTTCTCGGTTAACGAA
>JAEESL010000090.1 GCA_016286345.1 Dehalococcoidales bacterium
TTCGTCGCCTGTTTTTAAGTTTTTAAGCCTGTTTATGAAGCCCATTCTGGCAGAATTGTTGTATTCCAAAAGTTCACTTTTAAGACTCTCGTCACCATATTTCATTACTTTACTATAGTATTTGTTATCGTCGAATGGACTAAACTTATTGGCAAGATCCTCTTTTTCTTTGCAAAATAGGCTTGTCATTAGCAAGTAAAAATACGCCTTTCCATTAGTTGGATCAGAATCTAAAATGGTCTTGCATTTTTGGGAAGCATCATATAACTCACCATCAGAAATCATTATTTCAACTCTTTGAAGAAGACTCTCTGTATTGGTTCCGTTAACATTTATTGTTGCATTTCCTACTTGTACATTACCATTAACATTAAGAGTCTTAATAGCATCTTGCACCAGACACTCCGTCCCGCAAGTATCACAACGCGCAATTTTATAAGATGAATCTACATTCATATGTGATCCGCAGTTAGGACACATAGCTGGAACAAAGGTATGCGTTCCATCAGAATTGATAGTTCCTTCTTGAGGAGTTCCAAATGGTGATACCGCACCTTGAGGAGTGCCACACTTCATGCAGAACTTTGCCCCATCTGGAAGTTGCTGGCCACAATTCATACAAAACATAATAGACCTCCCAATCCAAATGATTTGCATTGAAAATAGAAAATCATATCAATGAAAACCAATCCAGAATCATTTTCTTTTGATAAAAGAATTATACCATGATGTATAAACACGGAATATTCTGAGAAGGTTCAAATTTGTCTACCGAATAATAAAGGATGGTCACAAAATGCTCTGTGACCATCCTTTTTAAATTGATGCAGTGAATAATTATGAGGCTGATTTGATTGCCGGCAGCATATTGAGTGCCAGTTTCATATAGTCTTCAAATGACTTGATTTCCTTCTGCTTGAAGTTTTCTGTGACCGATACATAGATATCATATGTGGTCTGGATCTCAGAATGTCCCATCTGGTATTGGACGAATTTCACATTGGCACCGCATTCAATAAGCCTGGTTGCATATGTGTGTCTAAGCACATGACAGGAGAAATGCGGGAGCATATCCTCAGGTTTAGTCTTTCCCTTATCAGCGGCAGCCAAATTGTAATCTCTTATTATCCTTCTGAGTGCCTTGTTGAGCGTTCCTTGATGCTGAACATGACCAAATCTGTTTATAAAGATGAAATCATAATAACCGTCGATTTCGTCTAAGCTTTCCAGTTTGGCCACAGCCTGATTCTTCTTCTCCAATATGAAAGCTGCCTTAACGGCCTCAGTCATAACGATCTTTCGATAGCCATTCGCTGTCTTGGGAGTGTTGATTGAATAATAAATGCCTTTTTTGTCTTTGTGATCGAAATAAGCCAGAGTGTGATTGACATCTATGATCCTGTTTTCAAGATCTATATCCTGCCAACGCAGTCCGGTAAGTTCACCAACTCGAAGACCGGTGTTAGCCATTATGAAGAAAGTCGGGAACCAATGCTGGTATCTCTCGTCTTCATAAAGGAACCTCAGGAAGTTAATTTCCTGCTCTAAGGAGAGTGACTGCTTTTTTGCGCTTTTGAGATTGCTGTAAGTCAGCTTCAGTTCCTTTAATACACGGTCACAAGGATTCTTTCTCAAGATGTCATCATCTACAGCATACTGAAAAACCTGTTGAAGGACATTGTGAACGTTCTCAACGGTTGCCATTGTGACACAGCGTTCCTCAAGAAGACTGATGTAAAAGGCTCTTACATCGGTTCTCTTAACCTGAACAACACGCTTCTTGCCGAATGATGGTCTTACAAACGAATCAAACAGATAGATGTAATTAGCGTGAGTTCTTGCCTTGATACCACGTTTAAGCTGGTTCCAAGTCTCGTAAAGCTTTTCAACCGTAAGAGTAGCGGGAGCTTCTTTAATTCCTTCAAACTTATTAATCTCAATTTTCTGTTTCTTAAGTCTGAGCTCGTCGAGATCATAAGAATAAACAGAATGGCGCTTGCCAAATGAATCTGTCCATTTGTACTCATAAGAACCGTCAGCTCTTTGGTATTCTCCCTTCTGGAGAACACAGTGTCTTTTATCATAACGTTTTTTACTGCTCATAGGACTTCCTCCTTGGATGTGATGTTAATTCGCATGTGCGAATCCCGCAAACGTACAATTGTCAATTGTTGGAATAAATCGCACATTTGACTTTTCGGGATTAGATTGATATGGAGTTTTCCAAGTATTCATCAAGCTTTTTACGCTTGAACATTTTCTTGGAGCCTACCCAAATAATGAGATTGCTGTTGGGCTTTTCCGCCAGCATACGCAATCTGCAGACACCGATCCCTGTATAATCAGAAGCCTCCTGGATCGTAAGAAGTGTTCTTTCCCAAATTGGTACTTCTCTGTTCTTTTTCACCTGCATACAGATCACCTCGATAACAATCCGACAACTGCGTAATCAACGCCGGTACGGTAGTTGCAATAATCACAGAGGTCCTTTGGGCCGCCTACGTTCAATACACGGAACCCACGGTGACGGTATGCGTCACGGCAGACCGGGCAAAGGCACATGATGTCTCGGGGACTGTAGGCCGGTTTCTTTTTCTTACGTTTCTTCTTACAGGTGCTCACTCTTAAGCGGAGAACACTGTCATCCTGAACATTTATCATGTTCATGGCCTTGGATAAGCCTTTGTCGATACGCTGAATCAGCTCAGGATCATCAACATGGCCGATAAGTTCGCCAAGATCTTCCTGATCGACCGTCTGCAGCTTATCAAGGAAGACCATCGAGCTTGAGGAAAGACCAAAACGCTGACCGAGAATGACATGTGCGGATGACCTGTTTCTCTTTCTTAAAGCAACAACAGGCGCGATTATCGTTGTGGGAGATGTCTTGTTGAAACTATCGTGCTGAACGACCATAACAGGGCGGACTCCGCTCCTGGTTGATCCTGGCTTTGTGCCATAGTCGTAATATACGATGTCGTAACGCTTGAGGGAGTTAGTAATCATGGTACCACCCCCAGA
>JAEESL010000091.1 GCA_016286345.1 Dehalococcoidales bacterium
ACCTTCGGAAAACTGAACACTCAATTCATTTCCCGGAAGAGGAAAAACACCCTTAATCTTGTGTATCATCGAATCACCTTATTTCATCATAATACTTTGAATATAATTCATTGATAGTTTCTGAATAAAGAGACATTGAATGTTTATTTGGATCAGTATTGTTATTCTTCTTATAGAGATAATACTCTCTTACTTCAGTCCAATAATTGTTTCTTTTCAGTTCATCAGCCCTGTATGAAATATCATCAGCAGATATTCGCTGATCTTCCAACGTAAAAGTATTATTTTTTTTATTGAACCTGATAGCCTGTTGTTGTCCCTTTCCATTGAATACAAGAGCAAAATCACAGCTGTTTTCAATCGATGAATTATTATAATCAACCCTTTTTATAGTGATAACACGTGTCGATTTTTCACTTGTTTGATAACCATACGGAAGCATATTCTTTGAAATCGAATGAAAAAGAATATCGTTGATTTTCATTGGCGAATAATTCTCTTCATAATCATTGATTTCAAGATTTACATCAAAATCAAATCCTTTATTAGTCGTTGGATCAAACGTGATCATATTACGACTTGAACTCCCTACAAACCTAAACTGAAAAGTGAATTTATCACGAATGTCATTCTGAACATCATGAATGAGTTCTACAAGCTGATCTCTGAATGGTTTGGCTTTATTTCTGGACACATAAACATAATGATACATAATTACACCTCTTACATTACTAATCCCCATGCCAACCATTTAACTGTTATCAATTAAATCGGAGAATTATAAATTAACAATTAGTCATTGTCAAAACATCGAATTATGTCTTTTTTCTTAAATTGCCAGCATCTATTTCCTGAAAGCATTTTAGATTAAAAATCCCTTGGCACCATCTGAATATAGTTCAGTTAATTCAACATCCTTTATCTGACCAGTTAAATCTGAAGATGATGACATATAAACTCTGATATATTCCTTTGAATAACCGGAATATAAACCGTTGGTTTCTTTCTGTTCAAACAAAACAGATACTTTATTACCAGTTCTTTCTTTTATTACGGATTCAGCAACTTTTGCTGCGTGTTCTCTAAGAATAAAACTTCTTTCTTTCTGGATGCTGTTCTGGACTTTACCCGGGAATGAATACGCCTTTGTTCCCTTCCTGGGAGAAAAAATAAACACGTGAGTTCTGAGGAATCGCGCTTCACTGACAAGAGAAAGAGAATCTTCAAAGTCATCAGATGTTTCTCCCGGGAATCCGACAATGATATCTGTTGTTATTGTCGCATCAGGCAGCATATCCCTGATAAGAGACAACTTATCAAGATAAAACTCTCTCGTATAATGACGGTTCATGGTTTCTAATATCTTATCCGAACCTGACTGTGCTGAAATATGGAAATGACGGCATAGACGATCGTCGTTCTGATACAGGGAAAGCAATTCCCTGTTTATCTCAAACGGCTGGACAGAAGAAAGACGCAGTCTCTGCAATCCTTTGCATTCTCTGAGTATTCTTTCAGTCAAAGAATAAAGGTTTAACCCTTCTGAAGAATATAATCCGATTTCCGTGCCGGTAAGAACTATCTCGCGGTAATTATTCGCTATACGGTCATTTATCGTCTCAATAACCGTTTCAGGCTTTCTGGAAACAGATAATCCCCTTTTGTAAGGAACGATACAGTAGGTGCAGAAATGAGGACACCCCTGCTGTATCTCTATCATTGAACGGTTCTTAATGTGATCATTGTCATTGGGAGATCTTTTTGAAATAATGCCTTTTTCAAGAAGATCAGCAATAAGCCTGTCCTTTTCGGTATTGGAATAGACTAGATCTGCACCGGCTTCCTTCATCTCTTCAGTGGCAGAGCATCCGGTAACAACTATTTTTATTTCAGGATATGTTTTTCTGATATAACGGACAGACCTTCGTGATTTGGCATCGGCCATACTGGTGACTGAACAGGTATTCAGAATATAGAGGCACGTATCTTTATCGACAGGAGCGATCTCGTATCCGTAATTCGTAAGTATCTGACTCCAGGCTTCACATTCAGCCTGGTTCAGCTTGCATCCGAGATAATCAACTGCAATTTTTTTCATATAGGATTATGTCTGTTTTTCCGTTTAATTTGTTGATAGTTGTCCCATTAAAAAAGTATACTACGAAATAGAAAGATATACGTTTTCAGAACGTTTCGGAGATATGTCAGGAGGTTTACCATGGCCTATTGTGAAAACTGCGGAAAGCCCATCAGCGACGACGAATTTTACTGCGAAGACTGCAAACCAAAGGACGAAGAGAATAATAAGAAAACAAAGGCTTCAAAGGAAGATAACTCCGAAGACAAGGAATATAAGTTTTACGATCCTTCTCTGCCGTTCTTTGAAAGGTTTCATATCAACCTCTGGATGGTGATCGTAGCAGTTCTTGTAATTGCAGTTATAGTACTGGCCATCCTGCTGGCCAACGCAAACAATAAAAACAATGGCAAACCTGACACCCCTGCATCCCCCACCGTCATCATTGACGAAACAAGAGTAAATGAACTTACCGGAGAGGTTGCTGCTCTTACAAAACAGCTTGATGAAGAACGTGCACAGAATGCTGAGATCATAGACAAATTGTCTTCAGTTAATGCCGAACTTGCAGCAGTTCAGAAAGAATATGAACTGTACAAGGATTCAGTCGATACAAGCGCAGATAAAAACGAGGAATATATCGGCAGGATAGCTGTTTTGAACGAAGAACTTGATACGCTGACAAAGGAACTTGCTGTAAATAAGGCTGATGTTAAAAGACTGTCTGACGAACTGTACAGAGTCAATACTCTCATCTCAAATGTCCAGCCTCTTGAAGATTCCCTGAAGCTTATGAGAAACCCTGTAGCCTTCGCCAATCTTGAAGCTTTAAACAGCTATCTGTATTACGACGATACTGACCGGGTTTACAGAAGAGATACAGATCTCAACAGAGGATACATCCTTTACAAGAGGATCATGCGTGACGGCTATATG
>JAEESL010000033.1 GCA_016286345.1 Dehalococcoidales bacterium
TCATATTTCAGAAATCTGTAATCATCAGTAAAGCCGCGGACTTTGCCGTCATCGAATACATCAGCTGCCATTGATGCAGCATTATCACTGTCAACAGAAATAATCCTGCCCGTATCGATACTGATTATACTTTTAGTCTGGCTATTTAATAACACAGAAAAGAATCTGGTTTCATATGGTAATTCCGGAGACATATCTCTCCTGAATTTATCGATATCTGCGGCATCTCTGTCATTGGTTATCTGATCCGGATGATCGATAAAATCATCAGGAGAATCAGGACGATCCATCGGAAATCTGCCGTCATTTTCGGCGAGGTAACCAAGGATGTTGTCTGCTTCTTTAACTACAGAACGGTAATTGGCAATATTGATACTCCCTATGATAATGACAAGCACAAGCAAAAGTGCAGACATCGTGAGAGCTATGAATCGTTTTTGCAGTTTTCTAATCATTTATCATTTCCAATGAATAACCGACATTCCTTAATGCCTTTATCTGGATATTTGAATCAAGAGCTGTCAGCTTTTTTCTGAGATATGAGATATAGACCCATACAACACTCATCTCGGTTTCCGAGTCATATCCCCATATCTTCTCCATGAATTTATCAGCAGAAATCAGATTCTTCGGATTGCTCATAAGCATTTCCATCATCTGATATTCTTTGCTTGCCAGTCTGAAACTGCTCTTTGGAGACGACAATTCGAATGTCGCCCTATCAAGAGTTGTATTACCCATGATCAGCTTTGTATCAGCTGTTTTGGAGCTTCTTGTCATAGTTCTGATTCTTGCAAGGAGTTCTTTCATATCGAATGGTTTTGTCAGATAATCATTTGCTCCGCTGTCGAGTCCCATAACCTTATCATCAATTTCTGATTTTGCAGTAAGCATTATGATCGGGATCATGTTTCCCTGTGCCCTTATTTTTTTTAATACCTGGATACCATCCATTTTCGGCATCATGATATCCAGTATTGCAGCGTCATATCCGCCTGATTCCAGGTAATCCAATGCATCTTCTCCGTTGTATACGGGATCAACAGAATAGTTGTTGCTTTCGAGGATCTTAACGACTGCTTTTGATAAGGATACTTCATCTTCTGCAAATAAAATCTTCATAAATAATATTCCTTCTATTATTTGTCACTATTCTATGTTCCATACCTTAAGCAAAACTTAAAAACAGTCAGTTTCAGTTTATCACAACATTATTTTTTTCTTTAAAGTTCATTTAAGGTTTGGTTCCTATACTGAAGCCATAAACAAAAAGGAGGTACGTCATGGGATATCAGGCAATTTTCGAAAGAAGAGAAATGAAGTACATGATAACAAGAGAACAAAAAGAAAAACTGGTTTCAATCATGACTCCTTACATGAAACCAGATAAATACGGACATTCATCAGTAAGAAACATCTATTTCGATACTGATAATTACAGACTGATAAGACAGTCTATCGAAAAACCGATATACAAGGAAAAACTCAGAATAAGAAGTTACGGGGAAGCAAGACCTGACAGTGATGTTTTTGTCGAATTAAAAAAGAAATACAAGCATATAGTCTATAAACGAAGGCTTTCCATGCATGAAGAGAATGCAATGGACTGGATATGCGATAAAAAGGAAACAGCTACACACTCACAGATATCAAATGAAATCGATTATTTCTGTCAGTATTATCAGAATCTAAAGCCTCAGGTTTTTCTTTCATATGAAAGAGAAGCATATTACAGCAAAACAGATGATACTTTCAGAGTGACGTTCGACGAAAAAATCCTGTGCAGACAGACTGATTTAACTCTTAATTCAGAAAACAGCGGGACCCCTATCCTTCCGGATGACAAAATCATAATGGAAATTAAGTGTTCAGGCGGAATTCCAATGTGGATGGCTCATGCTTTATCCAATGAACACATTTATAAAACATCTTTTTCAAAATACGGAACTGCCTATAAAACACTGATACTTCCGAGAATCAAAGGAGAATACATCAATGCTAACTAACTTTTTCAACGGATTATTTGAGACTGCAGAAATCTCAGTAACAAGTTTTCTTCTGTGTCTCGGAGCAGCACTCGGGCTGGGATTGATTCTTGCACTGGCATATATGTACAAAAACAAATATACAAAGAGTTTTGTTCTGACACTCGCACTTCTCCCGGCTGTAGTTTGTGTCGTAATAATGATGGTTAACGGTAATATAGGTGCAGGTGTAGCAGTTGCAGGTGCATTCAGTCTGGTAAGATTCAGATCGATTCCAGGTTCAGCAAAAGAAATCACAATGCTGTTTCTGGCAATGGGTGCCGGTCTTGTAGCAGGCATGGGCTATCTTGGATTTGCATTCATCTTCACATTACTAATGTGCATTATAAGTATCGTTTACAACACTCTTGATTTCGGAACTAAAAAGAATTCCCTTCAGTATAAGACAGTGGCAATAACGATACCCGAAGATCTGGATTATACGAACGTATTCGATGATGTATTTGAAAAATACACTTCTGAACATGATCTGATCAAAGTAAAAACAACAAATATGGGAAGTTTGTTTAAACTGACATATAACCTGACAATGAAAGATCCGTCGAAAGAAAAAGAAATGATCGATACGCTAAGATGCAGAAACGGAAATCTTGAAATTGCAGTATCAAAGCAGGCTACTACAGTATCCGAATTATAACGGAGAAAGAAAATGAACAATGAATTATTAGGTATGCTTATGCTTGCCGCTTTACTGACTCCGATTGATACATCAGACAGTAACAGCAAATAACAAAACTTTCTATACCTTATTTCTGATACCCATATACAAAAACAACCTCTTGTGAGGTTGTTTTTTTAACTGTTTATATACTCTGTATCTGATCAAAGCATGCTCTTAAGACTGCTCTGGACCTGTTGAACCTTACTTATCGCATCAGAAACTTTATTTATCGTATCATTGATTTTGGACTGCACGATCCAGTCTGATACAAGACCATCAAAGAAGTAATCAGCGACACTCAAAAAAGAATCAACCTGTACATTTATACTTTCAATGTCTGATATATCTGACAGATTATCTTTATATAAAACCAGTGCTTCTTTAGCCTGATTCAATTCTTCTTCGGCATTATCCATTTTGTTATGCTTGATAGCAGTGGAGATGATGCCTCCTCCGATAAGGTCAAAAACTCCCCATGAGGATGCACTTTTAAGTATCTCCAGGGATCTGTTCAGGTGGAGCAGTACGGATTCGCCTATACTTATAGCTTCCTGTATTTCTTTTTTATCATCCATAATGTCACCGCAATAAAAAAGTATGGACAGCTGACACTATCCATACTTCATATTAAATGACTATCTAACTGGTTTGCAATATATCAATTAGCAGATTTCTTTGATCCAGCCTTCAGGAGCTTTAATAGTACCAAGCTGAATACCGCGTAATGTATCATAAAGCTTCTTGATTACAGGACCCATTTCATTCATACCTGACGGTAAGCAGATCTCTTTGCCATGATCATTGATCTTGCCGACAGGTGAAATAACTGCAGCAGTACCGCAGAGACCGCATTCTGCCATGTCAGTGAGTTCATCAAGTCTGATCTGTCTTTCTTCAGTTTCAAGACCGAGGTATTCCTTGGCTACATACATAAGTGATCGTCTGGTGATTGAAGGAAGGATTGTATGAGATTTAGGAGTAATAAGCTTGCCATCTTTGGTAACAAGAAGAATGTTTGCACCACCGGTTTCCTCGATGAATGTTCTGGTACCCGAATCAAGATAAATATTTTCATCAAAACCTTTTTCATGAGCATCTACGATAGCGTATAAACTCATTGCATAGTTAAGACCTGCCTTTACATGACCGGTTCCATGAGGTGCAGCTCGATCATAATCAGAAATTCTGACAGTAATAGGCTTTGCGCCACCCTTGAAATAAGGACCGACAGGTGATGTGAAGATTCTGAACTGGAAATCATTTGCAGGTTTCACACCGAGGATCGGATCACTGCCGAACATATAAGGTCGGACATATAATGATGCACCGGTTCCATAAGGAGGTACAAAATCCTTATTTGCTTTTACGGTTGCAACAACTGCATCAACGAATTTGTCTTCAGGGAAGACAGGCATCTTGAGTCTTTCACATGACTGTGCCATACGCTGTGCATTAAGATCAGGACGGAAACAAACAATTCTTCCGTCTACAGTAGTATAAGCTTTCAGACCTTCAAAACAAGTCTGTGCATACTGAAGAACACATGCAGATTCATTTATTACAATATTTTCGTTATCACTAAGACATCCATCATCCCACTTTTTATCTTTGTAGTTAGATACAAAACGATAGGGAGTCTTACTGTAGGCAAAACCGAGATTAGCCCAATCAATATTTGCTGACATATCTCTCTCCTTTTGATAAATATCTAGTATTTTAGTCTCCGTAATATATCGATTTCAATATATTTTTATCTGATAAAATTGGTTGAAATCCAAGGTTCTTTTTCAGGAAGTCCGTATTCTTTCCTGCCAAGATCAATTGATTTCATGAGAAAGGCCATATTTCTGGCCAGGACTCTCATTGTTCTGAGACCTTCTTTATCTTCATTTGCTTCACCAGGAGCTGTTCCATGAATCATATTCCAGTATTCGCTGGATGCCACAGGCATTCCTGAAATAGTAAAGAACTTGTTCAGTTCATCAAAAGACGCAGAACAACCACCACGTCGGGCAACAACGACCGATGCCCCGACTTTCATTGTTTTATCAAAAGGTGTGCTGTAGAAGAGTCTTTGCAAAACAGCTACAAGAGTGGCATTTGCAGAGGCATAATAAACAGGGCTTGCAACAATCAGGCCATCTGCTTTTTCGAATTTTACGGCAATTTCATTGACGATATCATCTATAATACATTTGCCGGTCTTATTACAGCTGTTGCAGGCGATACATCCCCGTACAGTCTTATTTCCGACCTGTATAACTTCAACCTCAATCTTTTCTTTTTCAAATTCTTTTTTTAATTCGGAAACCGCTACTGAAGTATTTCCGTTTGCCCTAGGACTGCCATTCAAAATAAGAACTTTCAAAGTAAAACTCCTCCAATGTTATTTGCTGAAACAGGCTGAACGTAAAAACAAGGAAAACAAATGCGAAATGGTTTTACTGCAATTCTTTGATCATAAAACCATTGGAAAAATGGAATCCGCTTTCCATGTAATAAGGTCTTGTGCCTACGGCACTAAGAATAGCGATCGTATCAAGATTAAATTCTTCTTTCGCAATCCGTTCGGCTTCTTCAACCAGTGCCCTTCCCATTCCCTTGTGCTGAGGAGAGTCAGGATCTTTTTCACTTAAAGGAACTTCACTTCCAAATACATGAAGTTCTCTTATTATGGCAACGGTTTTTTTGGGATTTATCAACTCCTCAGGAGGATCATTCTCTATTCGAAGTCTGAGCAAACCGAACAGTGTATCATTTTCATCAACAAACTGAAGGAAAATCTCTTTGCCGTCCGATGCATCATAATCCAATCTGGACAAGAATGGTTCCTTGGCTTTCCAGCCATTCTTCTCCCTGTGACCGTATTCTCTGCATCTGATGCATTTACACTCCTGTCCGTTGGCAAGCATGATTCCGTGGATCTTATCCCTGACTGAATCTTTAAGACCTGCGACAATATACTTGGGAGGGATATCACGTAATACACGCGGAATTCGAACATACGGTGGAACCATAGCTTTAATGTCCGCCATAAGATGTATCATCTCATCATCGGAATAAGGTTTGTATTTCCCTTCTCTCCACCATTTTTCGATTTCTGTATGTTCAATTACCATTGTGGGATAAAGCTTTAACCCGTCAGGTTTAAAACGTTCATCATCGAACAGAAGCTTTGATTTTTCCAAATCATTCTGAATACTTGAACCCGGAAGGCCCGGCATCCAGTGATAATAGATTTTTATTCCGTATCTTCTTAAGAGCTTTGTGGCATTCGCCACAGCTGCCACATCATGTCCTCTGTTAACAAGCTTATATACATCGTCATCGATAAGCTGAACACCAAGCTCCACTCTGGTTGCACCAAACTCAAGCATTCTCTTAACTTCTTTTTCGGTGCAATAATCAGGTCTTGTCTCAAGACACAGACCGACACATCTCTGTGATGAGGTCTGATTGAGCTTCTGTGCATCGGCTAGAGTTTCGGATTCAACTCCGTTCAGAGCATCAAAACAGGCTTTGATGACATAGTACTGGTAATCGGCAGGAGTGGCCAGGAATGTTCCGCCCATGATTATAAGTTCGATCTTATCTGACGGATGTCCCATATCCTTCAGCATTTTAATTCGTACTTCAACCTGTTTTTTGATATCGAATTCCTGGCTGTTGGCACGAATGACTGCCGGTGATTCGGGAGTATAGCTGCGCGGAGTATCCTGATAATCCGGACAATATGCACAGTTTCCCGGACATCCGCCGGGTCTTGTCATTACAGCTACAGGAGTAACACCGCTGATTGTTCTCGTTTGTTTTCTCATGCTTGTATTTTAGCATAGTGATTATTATTAGTTCTTATATAACAGAGTGATACGTTATAATTAGATAAACAGAATGGAGGGTTATTGTGGACAGAGTTATTTCCGGAGGAATGCAGGATGGCGACCAGACTTTGGATAATAATCTAAGGCCGCAGACTCTCGACGATTTTGTCGGACAGCAAAACATAAAAGAAAATCTGAAAATAATGATACAGGCGGCAAAAAACAGAAATGAACCGCTTGATCATGTATTGCTATATGGTCCTCCGGGTCTCGGTAAAACAACTTTAGCCAATATTCTATCCAACGAGATGGGAGTAAATGTTAAGATCACATCCGGACCTGCAATTGAGCGAAGCGGTGATCTGGCAGCAATCCTCACAAATCTTAAGGAAAACGATGTCTTTTTCATTGATGAAATACACAGACTCGGCAAAGCAGTTGAGGAAGTATTGTATCCGGCAATGGAAGATCATGCCATTGATATAGTACTTGGAAAAGGTCCCGCTGCAAGAAGCATAAGATTGAAGATCCCTCCCTTCACACTGATTGGTGCAACCACAAGGTATTCCCAGCTGAGCTCGCCATTACGAGACAGATTCGGTTCGATTTTCAGGCTCAATTACTATACGATTGAGGACTTGCAGGCAATTCTCAGAAGATCAGCCCAGATTTTGAACGTCAAAGTTGAGGAAGATGGTCTTAAACAGATCGCTATGAGAAGCAGAGGTACCCCCAGAGTCGCCAACCGTTTCCTCAAAAGAGCACGTGATTTTGCAGATGTAATTGGTGACGGAGTGATAACAGAGAGTATTGCACTGGAATCCCTAAACAAACTCGGTGTTGATGCACTCGGCCTCGATGAGATCGATCACAGATTACTTGAAAGCATAATCTATAAATTCCACGGAGGGCCTGTCGGACTTGAGACACTTGCGGCATCCATCAGCGAAGATTCAGATACGATCATGGATGTATATGAGCCATATCTGCTGCAGACCGGCTTCATTGAAAGGACCCCCAGAGGAAGAATCGCAACTGACCGTGCATATGAACATCTCGGGGTCAGCAGAAGAAAGAGTAAAAACAACCCTATTCAAGGAGCATTGTTCGACTGATCATGTCTGAAAAACTGCTGCTCCATGCATGCTGCTGCCATTGTGCCGCATATACAATACAGCACTGGAAGGATCTCGGATATGATCTGACCGTATTCTGGTATAACCCGAATATCCATCCTTATACAGAACATCAGCAAAGACTTGTTGCCCTGAGAAAGATGTCAGAGATACAGGGTTTCAAACTGATAGAAAATCCCAATTATGACATGGTGGATTTCCTTAAGCTTGTCACAGAAAAACCTGAGAACAGGTGTTATTACTGCTTTACAATGCGTCTGCAGGAGACAGCCAGAATGGCACGTGAAATGAACATGGGCGTGTTCTCAACCTCATTGCTGATCAGCCCTCTGCAAAAACATGATCTGCTTCCGCTGGTCGGCAAGGAACAAGAACAGAAACAGAATGTGAACTTTCTCTATGAAGACTTGAGAAAACATTATTCCGACAGCCGCAGAATAACCAAGCCTCTTGGTCTTTATACGCAGAAATACTGCGGATGTATCCTTAGTGAATATGAACGATACCGTGATTTCCCGCCCAAAGATGACGACGGATTATATGCCCCTGCCCCCAGGGAAAACTTATACTTCTGTGACTGAAGAAAAATGAAAATCACAATTCGCAAAATGGAAGAAAGAGACATTCCCGGTGTCAGCGACATTGATCTGATCTGTTTTCCCAACGTCAAACCTCCGATCAATTACAAAGGTGAATTCGAAAACATAATAGCTCATTACTGGGTTGCTGAAACTGACCATGTTATCGGTTTCGGAGGGTTCTGGAGCTTCTATGATGAAGCAGACATCATAACGATAGGAGTGCTGCCCGACTTCAGACGCTATAAGGTCGGAAGCAGAATTCTTCTGGCTATGTTGAACGAATGCATAAAGCTGGACAGAAAATATATAACTCTTGAAGTCAGAGTATCAAATATAGCTGCACAGAAGATGTACGAAAAATTCGGATTCGTAAATCAGGGAATCCGAAAAGGATACTATCTGGATAACAGAGAAGATGCCGTAATAATGAGCATCGATGATGTCACCCAGACAAAAGAACTATTGAAAGAAATACAAAAAGAGATTAGTAACGACGTTTGATGGCATGGGACTTTAACTGATCGTTGTACTGATCTTCATCAAGCGGAGTGCAGTCAACAACTTCTCCATGCTGTATTGAAAGCATCATTTTTTCCTTGCATTTCCAGCAAACAAACGGACCCATATAATTATCGTCTTTTAATGACAACTGATTTAATGCATAACAGGACGGGCAACTAATTCGAATCACCTTTCAAGCCTTTCTATTCATTAGGTTTTCGGCATAAAACACAAATATTGCGAGAAAACTCTCTGAATCTGCCTTTATACTGATCTTCCGGTTTGAGACTAATTATATCAAATCCGGCAGATTTTATAATCTTCTTTATCTCTCTGTAAGTGAATAAATAATAGTATCGAAGGCTTTCTTCCCCATTGCTTTTCCATGGCACATAAACTTCTTTTTTACCAAAGAAAAAGCGCTTCTGATGCTTGTTCCAGACAGTTATAAAAGCTTCTCCGCCCGGCTTAAGAATTCTTTTAAATTCATTCAAAGCTCTGATCTGTTCTTTATTTCCGGCGAGATGATGAAGACAAGCTACAGCAATAAGATCATCAAAACAACAATCTTCATAAGGAAGATGTCTCATGTCAGCCTGTTGAAGTTCCGCGTGAAAATCATGTTTTGTCTGATACTTACGGCATTGTTCGAGAAAAGAATCCGAAATATCGGCACCGTACAATTCAAAAGAATCTTTGAAAGGAAGAAAATCGGCACCATGTCCGCATCCGACATTCAGCAGTTTACCCTTCTGCCATCTAGAAGCCATTTCTTCCAGTTCCTTGGGGAAAATCGTATAGTGACGGAAGTTATACCAACCAGCCACCATACTGTCGAAAACTTCTTTTGGTGATTCTTTGATATCAGACATTTCATTACTCAAAGGGGCTTCTCTCGAAGCCCCTTTGTATTATCAATTTATTCAGCAGACTGAGTTTCTTCAGTGATTTGTATATCACCGGGAATAATATCAACAATAGGCTGTTCCTGCTGCTTGGCAGCAGCTTCTGATTCAGCTTCAGCTTCTGCTTCCAGACTGGCATGACATCTTGCAGGAATAAGTTTACCGATGATAACGTTCTCTTTAAGACCTGCCAATCGATCGACTTTACCATAGATAGCTGCTTCTGTAAGAACTCTGGTTGTTTCCTGGAAGGAAGCAGCTGCAAGCCATGATTCTGTTGAAAGACTGGCACGGGTGATACCCATCAGAACAGTCTGAGCAGTTGCAGGTTCACCGCCTTCTGCAAGGATCTTTGAGTTGACTTCATCAAATCGATATCTGTCAACAAGTTCTCGGTGAATGAATTCTGTATCACCGTTGGTCTCGATTCTTACCTTGGCAAGCATCTGTCTTACGATGACTTCAATGTGCTTATCATTGATGCTTACACCCTGAGAGCAGTACACTCGCTGAACTTCATCAACAAGATATCGTTCGACTGCAGCTCTGCCCATGATTGCAAGAAGATCCTGAGGATTGACTGAACCATCAGTAAGCTGTTCGCCCCGTTTCACCATATCACCATCCTTTACTCGGATGTGAGTATTGGCACCGACGACATACTTCTTTTCTTCAGATTCAGTTACTTTAATAGTTACAGAATCTTTTTCAACAATAGCGACACCGCCATTCTTAGCAACCATTGAATTTTCTTCGGTGGTTGAATCATCTTCGATCTTCTTGGGAATAGCAATCAGTTTACCTTTTTCAACAGTATCACCGTCTTTTACGGCAGCTTTCCAGTTCTTGGGGAGTCTGTATTCCTCATTGTATTCGTTAACACTGAGGACTTTGATAACTCGGCCTTCTTCTGATTCTTCAACTGTTGCAACACCGTCGATTTCACTGATAACCGCCTGTCCTTTAGGAGGTCGGGCTTCGAAAAGTTCTTCGACTCTGGGAAGACCTGTTGTAATATCCTTACCTACAACACCACCGGTGTGGAATGTTCGGAGTGTAAGCTGTGTACCAGGTTCACCGATACTCTGAGCTGCAATAATACCGACTGCACTGTAGAGATCGACGATTTCACCTCTGGCAAGGTCTCTGCCATAACAAAGCTGACAGATACCCTGCTGTGACTGACAGGATAAAGGTGATCTAACATTGACACGGTTAATTCCGGCTTCAAGAATCTTATTTACTACGTCAGAATCGATGACCTGATTTCTGTCACAAATAACTTCACCTGTCTTGGGATCAGTTATTGCACTGGCAGCACAACGGCCGAAGATTCTGTCTTTGAAATCAGGCAGGTTCTGATCATCAGGAGTATCAATCCAGATACCGTTTTCATCACCACAGTCATGTTCTCGAACGATAACATTCTGGGTAACATCAACAAGTCTTCTTGTCAGATAACCTGAACCTGATGTTCGGAGAGCTGTATCGGCAAGACCTTTTCGTGCACCATGTGTTGAAATGAAGTACTCAAGTGTTGTCAGGCCTTCACGCAGACATGATACGATCGGGAAGTCGATGATATCACCGGAAGGATTGGTCATAAGACCTCGCATACCGGCCATCTGTGTAATCTGTGAAACATTACCTCTGGCACCGGATTTTGCCATCATAGCAATACTGTTTCCGGGATGGTTATCAATGATTGTCTGGATTTCTTTCTGAATGTTGTTAGTAGTATTCATCCAGTTTTCAACACTCTTCTTATATCGTTCATTCTCAGTGATATAACCATCATCAAACATTTCTTTGATGGTATTGTTGTTCTGTTTGGCTTTATTGATGATGTCATCTTTACCAGTAGGAACAATTACATCACACATAGCGATACTGATACCTGAAACAGTTGCATATTTAAAGCCGATTGCCTTCAAACCATCTAGCATTTTAATGATTTCATTGTTGTCACTGACAAGAGAATGGCATTTAACAATAAGCTTTTTAATGGCACCTTTGTCCATAACTTCGTTAACAAACGGAACGGCTTCAGGAATAATATCATTGAAGATAATTCGTCCAACTGAAGTTTTGATTCTGTTGTGTTCAGGATCTTTCTGATTTCTGACAATGATTTCAGACTGAAGATCGATTCTCTCAATGTCGTATGCGAGTTTGACTTCATCAAAATCAGCGAAATATGAACCTTCACCCTTTGCTCCAGGTTTGAGCATAGTCAGATAATAACAGCCAAGGACCATATCCAGTGATGGGGTAACAGCAGGTTCACCGCTGGAAGGAAGAAGCATGTTATGGGTAGAAAGCATCATTTCTCGAGCTTCTCTAACAGCTGCTTTGGAAAGAGGAACATGGACAGCCATCTGGTCACCATCGAAGTCAGCATTGAAGGCTGAACAAACCAACGGATGAAGTCTGATAGCACCGCCGTCAATAAGAACAGGTTCAAATGCCTGAATACTCATTCTGTGAAGAGTAGGAGCTCGGTTCAAAAGGACCGGTCTTTCTTTAACAACTTCCTCAAGTACATCGTAAACTTCAGGCTTTGCTCTGTCGACAAGTCGTTTGGCACTCTTAATGTTGGCTGCTTTATCTTCAGCAACAAGCTTGTGCATTACAAACGGTTTGAATAATTCAAGTGCCATTCTTCGGGGAATACCGCACTGGTATAATTCAAGTGAAGGTCCGACAACGATTACGGATCGGCCTGAATAGTCGACACGCTTACCAAGAAGGTTCTGTCTGCATCTACCCTGCTTACCGCGGAGCATGTCTGACAGGGACTTGGCTTTATGATCACCGCTTACGGATACTGCTCTGCCGCGTCGGCCGTTATCAATAAGTGAATCTACTGCTTCCTGAAGCATTCGTTTTTCGTTTCGGATAATGATTTCAGGAGCGCCAATTTCCATCAGATGTCGTAATCTGTTATTTCGGTTGATTACTCTTCTGTAAAGATCATTAAGGTCTGATGTTGCCCATCGGCCGCCGTCGAGCTGTACCATAGGTCGCAGATCGGGAGGAAGAACAGGTAAGACTGTAATGATCATCCAGCTGGGTTTATTGCCAGAACGTCGGAAAGCTTCGACAAGCTGTAACTGCTTTGCTGCTTTTCGTCGTTTCTGGGCAGAATTTGAATGGGTCTCAGGGATGAGTTTGCTTCTCATCTGATCAAGATCAATATTTTCAAGAAGCTTAAGGATAGCTTCAGCACCCATTCCGGCTTCAAAGACATCACTGTAGTTTGCGTGATATTCATGATACTGTGACTCGGTTAAGAGTTCACACACCTTAATCTTTTTGATCTGGTCAATTGCCTGAGCAAGATCTTCAGCCATACGTTCTTTTTCTTCATCGTATTCCTGATTGATCTTGTTGATCTCTGCAACATCTTCACCATTTTCTTCCATTGCCTGGATGGTTGATTCGCATTTCTTTCGCTTATCTTCCAGACGCATATCAAATATCTGCTGTTTTTCCTTAATAGCATTATTCAATGCTTCCTGGTTAACGGAAGTGATGATGTAATGTGAGAAATAAATAACTCTTTCAAGGTTTCTTGCAGAAAGATCAAGTAAAAGACCGATTCTGCTAGGAATACCTCTTGAGAACCAGATATGACTTACAGGACATGCAAGTTCAATATGGCCCATTCGTTCTCGTCGGACTTTTGCACGTGTGATTTCTACTTTACACTTATCACAGACAACGCCCTTAAAACGAACTCTCTTATATTTACCGCATGCACATTCGAAATCTTTTGTCGGGCCGAAAATGCTTTCACAGAAAAGACCATCCCGTTCAGCTTTAAGTGTTCTGTAGTTGATGGTTTCAGGCTTGGTGACTTCACCATAGCTCCAGCTGTGAATCTGATCAGGAGAGGCTAAAGAGACACGGATTGCATCAAAATCATTAACTTCAAACATTATTCTTCATCCTCCTTGTTCAGAATATTTTCCGGGACAATTTCATCATTGTTAGTTAATTCCTTATCTTCATACTGAGGGAACATCTCAGGCACCTGGGAATAAACAGGTACAGTGTCTGCACTCGGTTTATGATCACTTATGACTTCAACTGAAAGACAGAGGCTCTGAAGTTCCTTAACCATGACTTTGAAGGATTCAGGAACACCCGGAGTCATGATGTCTTCACCTTTAACGATTGATTCATAAGTCTTGGATCTGCCGGTAACATCATCTGATTTAGTTGTGAGCACTTCCTGAAGGTTATGGGCAGCGCCATAAGCTTCAAGAGACCAGACTTCCATTTCACCGAATCTCTGTCCGCCGAACTGAGCTTTACCGCCCAGAGGCTGCTGTGAAATCAATGAGTAAGGACCAGTTGCTCGGGCATGGATCTTGTCTTCGACAAGGTGGATCAGTTTAAGCATATATTTGGTACCGACAGTAACAGGATGATCGAAAGGTCGTCCGGTCCTACCGTCCCGAAGAATGAGTTTACCGCTGATAGGAGTGGGTACATTATTTAGATCAGCATATTCCTCAGCTTTTGCTCTGAGATCTGCATCGCTGAGTTTTCTGCAGCCTATTCCGGCCTGTTCAAGCCAGAGAATAAGGCATATTCTGCGTGCTTCACCACGGATGTCTTTTGTATATGCTTTTTCAGCATCAAAACCCTGTTTTTCTACCCAGGCTTTGGCTTTTGCTTCATCATAGTATGATCGGCCGTCAAACGGATCCGTCTTTAATGCACCGGACTGTTCACCGAGCCATACACGGGCAAGTTCATCTTCTATATCGACATCAGTTGCACCATCGAAAACCGGAGTAACTGCCTTAAAGCCGAGTCGGGATCCTGCCCAGCCAAGGTGGGTTTCCATGATCTGACCGAGGTTCATTCGGGAAGGAACACCGAGAGGATTAAGGACGATATCGACAGGTCTTCCATCAGGAAGGAACGGCATATCTTCTGCAGGAGCAACAATTGATACAACACCCTTGTTACCATGTCGGCCTGCAAGCTTATCACCTACTGAGACCTTTCGTTTCTGGGCAATCCAAACCTGAACCCATTTGTTGACTCGTACAGGTAATTCGTCGCCGTTTTCACGTGTAAATACACGTACATTGATTACTTTACCCCATTCACCATGAGGAACTCGAAGTGAAGTATCTTTAACATCCTTAGCTTTATCGTTGAAGATAGCTCTGAGAAGTTTTTCTTCAGCAGAAAGCTCTGTTTCACCCTTAGGAGTGATCTTACCGACAAGAATATCACCGGGATTGACTTCTGCACCGATTCGGATAATACCTTCTTCGTCAAGATTTCTTCTGCTTTCTTCACCGACATTTGGAATATCGAAAGTGATTTCTTCGGGACCAAGTTTGGTCTCTCTGGCTTCAATTTCATGTTTGGTAATATGGATAGAAGTGAATTTATCTTCCTGAACCATTCTGTCGGAAACAATGATAGCGTCTTCATAGTTATAGCCATT
>JAEESL010000034.1 GCA_016286345.1 Dehalococcoidales bacterium
AGGAACCATAGCGCCGGTGAATGTGAAATCGATCGCATCAACGATGCTGTAGTTCGTGTAGTAAAGTGCACCTACAAAGATGCCGATGAAAAGTGATGAGTATACTTCTTTGACGACCAGTGCCAGAACGATGGCGACTACAGGAGGTACGATTGACCAGGCTGTACCGACTAACTCACCGCCTTTGGCTTTAACTATCAGGCCGGCAATAAGGAAGATTAATACCCATACGACGGCAAATAGCACACGGCCTTTGCCCTTAAGGAATGATTTCATAGAATCCCCCTTCTTTAAATAAAAATTAAGTCATGATCCGCATCATGACTTAATATGAAATCGTCCCATATTGAATCATGATAGCTCTCCACTCAGTGTGACAGTCCTGCAGATATTCTCTTGCAGAACCGGCTTTACTAGATTTCTTACTTTCCAGCAAAACCTCGGCGGATTCCCCTTCCAGCTGTGGCAGTAAGGCCGTTTGTCAGCTTACTTATGTCATCCGCGCCTCTATCAAGACTTATTGTCGTTATTATATGTCCAATATTATTTTTGTCAACCTGCACAGGAGTGAACATAGCTTTGATAGTCGGTTCATTTATAAGTCGACTGTTTCAGTTGGTGCAGTGAATGAGCAGAAGCTTGCTTTGGCATTTTTCAGATAAAAAACAACGGTGTTTCCGTCATCAGCATCATACATTTTCTTCAGGCCTGGGTAGGCCTCAAGCATTGATACTCGTGCTTCACGTCTGTCATCTTCGATCAGCTCTCCGCATACACGGATCCAGTTTCCATCCTTGAAAGCGCATAATTCCACTTTGTGATTATTCTTTATCTGTTTTGCAACATCTTTGATCTTGCCGGTCTGGATATAAAGCTTATCTTCGAAGACATGTGCTGTTCCGAATGGTCGGACACGGGGCTGGTCTCCGTCAGCCGTGGCAAGATAATAGGTGCCTGCTTCTTTGAGAAAACTGACTGTTCGTTCAATGTTTGTCATTTCTTGTACTCCGTTATCGTTATCGAATATCTGATTAAAAGTATATAGGCAATTTATTATTCAATATACTTTATGTTTGAAGGGATACTGAGTCTGAATTATAATGCAAGCATGGGAACATTCGATAAAGTAAAGAAAAAAGTATTAAAGCCTCTGAAAAATGCAGGTAAAACTTTTGTCACTGATCTGCACCAGTCCGCAAATGAGGACAGGGCAGAAATGAAAGTTAAAGCCAAGAAAAAATCCGTTGAATTCAACAATAAGGTCGTTGATCCGATGAAAAAGGCAGCATCGACCTTTTCTGAGGAAGTCAGAAAACCTGTCGAAAGACATGACGATGCGCTGGAGGATTTTGACCAGAGTGAGGAAACTGTAGCAGTCAGACGTAAAACTATTTTTGAAAACCCGTTCTTCTGGGTCTGGCTGGTCGTTTTCTTTGTTACACTGCTTATTGTGCTGTTCATCAGGGGAACAGATTATTACAGCTGGGATCTTGCCTTTAGCAGATTTATTCAGACGGCATTTGCTGCTCCGGTTTTTATCAAAATAGCAAAAGTTTTCTCTTTTATTTTTGATACTCCTGCATTTATTGCGATTGCTGTTGTCATGACGCTATTTTTACTGATAAGTCAGAAGAACAAAAAGCTGGGACCTGTCATGCTTGTAGGTTCCGGTTTGTATGCTGCTGCTCACTTTGTTAAGAAATTTGTTGAACGCCCGAGACCTTCAGCGGATCTGATCAATGTTCTGGAAGTTAATTCTGATATGTTTAGGTCATTTCCCAGCGGGCATGTTGTTGCCGCATTCATGTTCCTTGCAACACTTGCAATGATCATTTACTTCATTACGAAGAATAAGTTCCTGACATTTCTTTTAAGTGCTCTCTTTGCTGTTATCGTTGTTGTTGTGATGCTCAGCAGGGTCATTGTTGGGGCTCACTGGCTCAGCGATTGTCTGGGCGGTTTACTGCTGGGTATCTCGATGTTCATGCCTTATATTTTACTGGTCAATCTATATTTGAAAGCGTATAAATCGATATCCAAAAAATTTTCAAAGTAGGATTAAGCTATGAAGATTGCTGTCATATCCGATATTCATTCAAATGCAATTGCCCTTAAAGCAGTCTTGCGAGAACTTGAAAATGTCAAAGGCCTTGAAGATGTCTGGTGCCTTGGTGATATCGTCGGTGCCGGTCCCGATCCTTCAGAATGTTTTTCTCTTATGGCACAGTACAATGCGCTTTCTCTTATGGGTGAGTATGACAAAGCAGTCGGTTCCGGAAGAGTCCCTGACAGCATGTCTGATACACTTGAAGATGTACTCAGCTGGACGCGAAGTATTCTTTCCATTGAACAACTCGATTTTCTGACAAAGCTGCCGGAAGAAGTCTCCGATAAGGACTTCACTCTGGTTCACGGTTCACCAAGGCTTCCTCTCCAGGAAGGCGTGCTGACTCTGGGCATGGCGAGGTCCAATTTCCAGTATTTTGACACCAAGTATTGTCTGGTGGGACATACGCATGAGGCATGTATGTTTACTCAGACTGCAAGCGGAGAATGCAGATTCCAGAGACTTCAGGACGGGAAGATCTATGAACTGGGTTCTGAACGTTTGATCATAAATCCAGGCAGTGTGGGATATCCCAAGGATGGGGACACCCGTGCATCATATGGAATAATCGATTTTTCCAATATGACCTGGGAACACAGAAGGGTTGAGTATTCACTGGCAGATCTTCTTAAACAGTTCCAGGAACTGAATCTTCCATATGAGTTCTACAAGAGAATTGAACGAGCAGAGTAACAAAGATTCTTTAAAAACGTTTACCTTTATCCGGCTTGAGAAACTGGGAATCAGTCCGTCAAAAGGTTTGGGTCAGAATTTTCTGATAAACCAAAGCATCATAGACAAAATTATCTTTGCCTCAGAAATAGTACCGTCAGATACAGTTATCGAAGTCGGCCCCGGCATCGGAGCTCTTACCAGATCGCTTGTAAAAACGGGCGCGGATATCAAGGCGATAGAGATAGATAAGAGACTGGCATCAACTCTGAAAGAAGCCATCGGAGATCCTGAAAACCTTGAGGTCATCAACTGTGATGTTCTTGAAAGCGATATAAATACGTTCACCAATGGCAAGCCATATAAAGTTGTCGCCAATCTTCCGTATTACATCACTTCTCCCATTATCCGTCACTTTCTTGAAAATGATCATCAGCCATCAGAAATGGTCATAATGGTACAGCTGGAAGTTGCCCAGACCATCATGGCTGATCCCGGGGATATGTCGCTTCTTGCACTTGGAGTTCAGGTGTTCGGTGCTGTTTCACAGGTTTGCAAGGTTACAAAAGGAAACTTTTTCCCCAGTCCAAAGGTGGATTCTGCTGTTATCAGGATCGTTCCGTATGATGAACCTCTTCTGAGAAAAAGTGAAAGGAATGATTTCTTTAATCTGGCCAGAGCAGGTTTTTCCCAGACCAGAAAACAGATACATAATCCGCTATCCCATGCTCTTCCGCTTGAAAAGGATGATATCATTGATATGCTCGAAAAAAGTGATATCGATCCCAGACGTCGGGCGGAGACTCTGAGTGTTGAAGAGTGGATGAGATTATTTGAAGAATACAAAAGCAGGATTTAATTTTGATGATCACCCTTGAAGCAAATGCCAAGTTAAATCTGTCACTTGAATTGCTGGATACCGAAAGAGATGACGGCTATCACGAGATAAGTACGGTTATGCAGACTATCTCCCTTTCCGATCACATCACCATGGAAGAATCATCGGATATTTATGTTACATGCGATCTGAATGGGTGGGATCCTGAGAAAAGTCTTATCAGTAAAGCGATCGTTCTCATGCAGCAGGAAATAGCAACCGACAAGGGTGTTCATATTCATATTGCAAAGAATATTCCTCTCAGCTCAGGGCTCGGTGGCGATTCATCCGATGCCGCAGCTGTTATTGTCGGTCTCAACCAACTATGGGATGGAAGGATCAGCAATAAGGAATTACATCATATCGCATCCAGACTTGGAAGTGATATGCCGTTCTTTATTGACGGAGGGACACAGTGGTCGAGAGGCAGGGGAGAAAAACTGACTCCTCTTTCGTATCCCGGAAAGATCAAGGCAGTTGTGGTTTATCCCGATGTACAGATTCCTCCAGGCAAAACAAAAGCTCTTTACGGAGAAGTTCAGAAGTGCGATCTGACAAATGGTGATATCGTGAATTCACTGCAGTGGAAGATCAATACACATGACAATATTGTAGATGCAGAGAAATTCAATATATTCACGGGTATAGGCAAGACAGTATACCGTGGTATTGATAAGGCCGTGATGGATTTTGAGATCATCGCAGGCCGGCAGATACTCCTTTCTGGGGCAGGACCGGCATTGTTTGCAATATTCGGTGAGGATGAAGATGTCTCATCCGTTGTAAAACGATTGAAGACAAACGGATACACCGTCTGGGACTGTGTCTTCACAGACAGACGGTATTCAATGTAACAGTTTATAAAGAAAGAATCAGTCGGAATGAAAGTACGAAATGCTGAAATAAAAGATATTCCGGAACTTATCGAACTCCTTCATCAGGTATTGGAAATACATGCCCATGATTTTCCTGAGATATTCAAGTCAGGTACAACAAAATACACTGAAAAAGATCTAGAAAAGATAATTGTCGATCCGGAAAAGCAGATCTTCGTTGCTGCAGATGAGGATGACAAATGTGTCGGATATGCCTTCACTGTGTTTGAGCATCATCCCGAGACAAATAATACGTATGCTGAAGATGTCCTTTATCTTGATGACCTTTGTGTTTCATATCAGTGCAGGGGACAGCATGTCGGACGACTGCTTTTCGATCGTGTAAGAGAATATGCACAAGAAAAGAACTGCAGACGTATCACTCTGAATGTCTGGGAACATAATGATAATGCCAGGGCATTCTATGATCGTATGGGAATGAGACCCGTTAAAACTATGATGGAGTATCCTGTTTCAGAGAAATAACAGGGTTTACTTTAAATCCCTGATCTTATCCATAGCATCTGCTTTATCCGAGATCTTGCCGTCAAGCTGAAGCATATATAAATCGGCAAGCATCTTTCCGAATTTAGCACTTTGCCTGATGCCGGCCTTCTTAAGATCATTGCTTGATATTAATGGTTTGATCTTCGATATTTTTCCGGAGTAGAAGTTCAGCATCCTTTTCAGTTCTCCTGAAGCAAGCTGCGATGAAATTCCGATAGCTTTTACAGAGTATCCGGAAAGAGTTTCGTAAATACGGCTCGGAATACGTGAGGTTTTAAGATGCATTATCGCATTGACTTCTTCTGCCAGCTTTGAAGTTGATTTGGGAAGATTCAGTTTTTCATGAAGCTGAGAGATATTGTCTTTGTCCATATTTGCACACAAAGCGCAGAGCCCTGTTTCAAAATCACAGCTCTTCAGTTTATTCAGATATTCAATGCCGGTATCATCGAATCCCAGCATGTCGAAGAGTTCAAACTTATTTGCCATGGACAATACATTTTTAAAATCAGGTTCCTTAAGCATGCACTCCAGTTCATATCGGATACGTTCGGGGGTAAGAAGGGAAAGATTGATCTTTCCCCTGAGGAAAAGTCGGAATGTTGCAATATCAAAGTTGAAGCCAAGCCTAGTCTGGTAACGGATGGCACGATACAAGCGCGTAGGATCATCAATAAAGCTGTTCTGGTGAAGAACAGAGATAACCCTGTTTGAAAGATCCTTCTGGCCTTCGAATGGATCCAGCAGCTCTCCCTTGTTTTTTCCTGTCAGCCGTATTGCCATGGCGTTTATGGAAAAATCTCTCCTGCCAAGGTCATCAGATATATCGGACTTTTCGATTACAGGAAGCATGGCGGGCTGTGGATAGATCTCAGTCCTGCACATTGCAATATCTATATGCAGGTTGCTGTTTATTTCAAAAGAAGCAGTATTGAATTTTTCATGTGTTATCAGTTTTTTATAGCTGATCTTATCCTGGAATACTTTTATAAAAGACTTTGTGTCACCTTCAAGAGCCAGATCGATGTCTTTCATATTCTCTGCTTTGTTAAGAAGGATGTCGCGGACAGGCCCGCCGACAAGAAAAAGACTGTAACCCATCTCCTCAGCCGTCTTTGCCGCAGATGTTATCAGTTTATAGCTTTCGGGAGACAGATGTTCTTTGATTTTTATTTTGTTCATGGCATTATTCTATCACTGTAGTGCTTTTTTTATATTGATTTTTTATTTTATGGTGTATAATTTAAGACGTAATCACTAAATAGGGAGAAATTCAAAGTATGGCAATGAAAATTACTGACAAATGTCTGAAGTGTGGAGCTTGCGAAAGCATGTGTCCTGTCGGCGCAATCTATGAAGGCGACGAAACCTACATGATTGATCCTACCAAATGTGTTGAATGCAATGGTCACTACGATAAACCCCAGTGTGCAGATATCTGCCCTGTCGGTGCTCCTTGCAAAGCTGACTAATCGGCTGATCATTTCGATAAAAAAAAGCGAGTTTTCGGAAACTCGCTTTTTTTATTTTCTTTAAGATTACTCTAAAGGAATAACTGTTTAACACTTCCCAGACTGTCCGGAAGAAGAACAGCTACGATAGGAACTGTTTTAAGCATCAGTTCTGCCAGCACGGATTCTGATATGACGTGAATGTTGGGGAATGAATGCAGGATTACGGTTAGGATAGCCCCGATGACAAGTGAAGCTGTGATCAAGGCGGCAATGCCTCCGAGCAGATGGTCCACCCATTTGACGTTCAGTTTCTTTAATGTTGCACTTAGTACTGCTGCCAGGATAGCCGCAATTATAACTGCGAGAAGCAGTATGACAACAAATCCGAGTATCTTGGAAATGGTTTCATTGTGTACGAAATAAAACCATGTCGATGTTGTTTCGTAGGTCTTTCCGGCAACGTAGATACCGATACCGACACCGAGCATGGATGTTCCGGCTTTAATAATTCCTCCGATGGCGCCCAGGATGGTTACGCCTGCAAGAACTACCAGTAATAAAATATCCAGCCAATTCATAATACCACCCGACCTTTAAGTCAGTTTATCGCACTACGATATTAAGCAGTTTTCCAGGTACGTAAATATTCTTGATAACTGTCTTGCCATCCAGTGCTGATTTGATTTTAGCACAATCTTTTGCCAGTGCCAGTACTTCGTCTTCTGTTATTCCCGCGGGAACCGTGAGTTTATCCTTGAGCTTGCCATTGACCTGAACTACGATCTCGATTGCATCATCCTTGGCAAGTTCGGCATCGAATTTAGGCCAGTCCTGCTGATGGATAGAATAACCGTAACCCAGTCTGCTCCACAGTTCTTCAGAGATATGAGGTGCGAGTGGAGCCATCATAAGAAGCAGGCTCTTGATGCTCTCATCGTATAACATCTTGCTGACGTTGCCGTTGTCTCTGACTTTAGTGGCAGCGTTGGTAAGTTCCATAAGTGTTGCGATGGATGTGTTGAATCTCAATTCTTCAAGATCAGCCGTTACCTTGGCAATTGCCTTGTGCATGATTCGAGCGTAATCTTTCTCTGCAGTTTCATCGACTGCCTTCTGTTCGAACGGAGTAAGAACAAGATTCCAGACTCTGTTAAGCCATCTGTACAGACCGTTGATACCCGAATCATCCCAGTCACCGCCCTGATTCCAGGGACCGAGGAACATGAGGTATGTTCTCACTGTATCTGCACCGATGGTGGTTACGTAATCATCGGGATTTACGACGTTGCCTCTGGATTTGCTCATCTTGTCGTGGTCTTTAGTTACAGTACCCTGGTTGAACAGACGGGTGAACGGTTCATCAAAATCGACCAGCCCCATGTCACGCAGAGCCTTTGCAAAGAATCTGGCATAGAACAGATGCATTACGGCATGTTCAGCGCCTCCGGTATAGATATCGACAGGCATCCATTTTTTGATTTGTTCACTGCTGAAAGCTTCTTTGTTGTTGTGAGGATCACAGTATCTGAGGAAGTACCATGATGAGCACATGAAAGTATCCATGGTATCTATCTCTCGTTTTGCAGGACCGCCGCATTTTGGACAGGTAGTATTTACGAACTCTTCGCAGTACTTCAGCGGGGATTCGCCTGTCGGTTTGAATTCAACATTGTCAGGGAGCAGAACAGGAAGATCCTTTTCGGGAACAGGAACTATACCGCATTTATCGCAGTAGACCATCGGAATAGGTGCGCCCCAGTATCGCTGTCGTGAAATAAGCCAGTCACGAAGTTTATATTTGACCGTGCGCTTGCCCCAGCCGCTCTCTTCGATATATTTTGCAATTTCAGGAAGAGCCTTTGTGCTTTCCATTCCGTTGAATTTGTTTGAATTGACCATGATGCCGGGCTCAGGATGGCATTCAGCCTGTTTTACGGCAGGATCATAGCCTTCATATGTGATGACAGTGCGGATGGGCAGTCCGTAACGGGTCGCAAATGCCCAGTCACGTTCATCGTGTGCAGCTACACCCATGACTGCACCTGTACCGTATGAATTCAGTACATAGTCTGCGATCCAGATGGGTACTTTCTCTCCGCTGAGTTTGTTTATTGCATAGGAACCGGTGAATACACCGTCCTGAACTTTTTCAGTTGAAAGTCTGTCGATTTCACTTGTTTCACGTGTCTTCTTGATATAAGCTTCCACCTCGGCTTTATGCTCGGGGGTAGTCAGCTTTTCAACCAGCTGGTTTTCGGGAGCAAGGACTAGGAAACTGACACCATAGACAGTATCAGGTCTGGTGGTATAAACAGTTATATCCTTCTCTTCAAGATCATCTCGTTCTATCTTAAATGTCAGGTCCACACCTTCGCTTCTTCCGACCCAGTTGTATTGCATGGTCTTGATACGTTCGGGCCAGTTGATGCCGATATGATTCTGAAGCTCATCGGCATACTTTGTGATCCTGAAGAACCACTGTTCAAGGTCACGTCTGGTGGTGACTGTGCCGCATCTCCAGCATCGGCCCTGTTCAACCTGTTCGTTGGCAAGTACAGCCTGACACTGAGGACACCAGTTTACAGGAGCCTTTGCACGGTAGGCCAGACCTGCTTCATAGAGCTTAAGGAAGAACCATTCAGTCCATTTGTAGTATTCGGGCAGACAGGTGACTACAACTCTGCTCCAGTCATACATCGGACCCATGCTCTTAAGCTGTTTGGTCATATTTTCGACGTTTTTGAGAGTCCAGTCCTTGGGATCGATATTGTGTTTTATTGCAGCGTTTTCGGCAGGAAGACCGAATGAATCAAATCCGACAGGATGAAGGACGTTATAGCCCATCATTCGTTTGAAACGGGCGTATGCATCGGACGGAGCCATTGCAAACCAGTGCCCGACATGAAGATCACCGGAGGTGTAGGGGAACATCGTGAGAGCATACCACTTGGGTTTCGGGCTGTTCTCATCGACCTTGTAAATGCCGGTCTCCTCCCATTTTTTCTGCCATTTTGATTCAATTGCTACTGCATCATATTTGTCGATCATAATTCTTCCTGTCCTTGAATTAAGTTAAAAAAGATTTTAGCACAATATGGAAGTTGCTACCCACTTTAGGGATATTAGAATGAAACAAAATATGATTAGTGAGGACAGTCATAACAGTCCATTTATTTTGTTACTTTAATTACTTATAATCTTAATGGGATGAAATATACTTAAACTACATTAATTTATTTGATGGAGTATACAGAAAGGAGAACGGAGATTCGCAGAATATTCTCTGCGACGACCAGACTGAATATGGAAATACAACATCAGATTAATCTCACTGTATATGGAACCAGAGGGTCAATACCAGTGAGCGGTTCATCTTTTGCAAAGTTCGGAGGCGCCACTTCATGTTATCTAATTGATGCTGACGGACAGCAGATCATTCTTGACGCCGGCACAGGTATCAAGAACATTCCTTCGGTCTTCCTTGGTGATAAACCGATCAATATACTTTTATCTCATACGCATATTGACCATATCATTGGACTTCCTTTTTTCACCCCCATGCAGGAAGAAGGAAGGATAATCAATGTCTATTCAGTGCCTCGCAATGGCCTTTCAACATATGACCAGTTATCCAAACTGTTTTCATCTCCGCTTTGGCCTGTGGGTATATCTGATTATCCTGCAGATGTACGCTGTTACGATATAACAGCGCCTTTTACTGTTGGCGATTTTGCAATAGATTTCATAGATTCTCCTCATCCTGGAGGTTCCGTAGTATACAGTATCAACTATTGCGGACATAAGATCGTTTATGCCACTGATTTTGAACATACCGGACACAGCATTCCTGAACTTACTGAACTTGCAAAAAATGCAGATGTTCTTATGTATGACGGTCAGTACACAGATGAAGAATATGAAAACAAACGCGGATATGGTCATTCCACTCCGCGTATCGGAATGAAGATATTTGAAAACAGCGGAGCAAAGAACCTGATGTTCATTCATCATGCACCGGAAAAGAATGATGATGCTCTTCTGGAACTCGAGGATGCAGTACGTACAGACAACATAAGATATGCACGTGAAGGAGTTAATTTAATCCTTTGAGCTATTACAGTATTCAGCAACTGATCGATACCGCTATCGCGATATCCACAGAAAAGGACATAGATGCCCTGCTGTGGAAGATCATTGATGATGCGATTGGTATAACCAATTGTGACGGTGGTACTGTCTATATCAGAAACGGTGATTATTTGCTGTTTCATAATATCGTGACGCGTTCGAAAAATATACGTGTTATTCAGCATGAAGAGGATGAACAGAAGCTTCCTCCGGTTCCTGTTGACTCAAAGAGTCATGTGTGTGCCTGTGCAGCCATGTCTGGTGAAAAGATCAATATTGCCGATGTCTACACATCAGTTGAATATGATTTTGCTGGCGCACAGAGATATGACAAACTGAACGGATATCGAACCAAATCTATGCTGGTCATCCCGATGGTGGATGAAAAATTCAACAACATCGGTGTCCTTCAGCTTATCAATGCCATGGATGAGAAGGGCAATGTAATTCCGTTTGACCCCTCGTATGAATCACTGATATCCGCCCTGGCATCGCTTGCTTCAGTAGGACTTAATAACAACCAGCTTTCCAAGGCTCTTAATGAGCTTTTGCATTCATTCGTCTCAGTAATGGTCGATGCTATTGATGCAAGGTCTTTATACAACGCCAATCACACAAGAAATATGGTTGAGTACGGGAAAAAGTTTGTTGAATGGCTGGATGAAACCAACAATGAAATGAGAATCCCTGAAGAGGAACAGGATCCGTTTATTATGAGTATCTGGCTGCATGACATCGGTAAGCTCGCTGTTCCTTTGGAGATCATGGATAAACCTACCCGCCTTGGAGACAGAGAAAACGATGTTATGCACAGGATCGAAACTGCAGTACTGATGGAGAAGATAAATGCTTTGTCTGAACCTTCGAAAGCAGAATCTGCTGAAAAAATGATCGCTGAACTTGCAGAGATCAGAGAAACCATCAGTAAGGCAAATGTCGCAGGTTTCCTTGATGACGAAATAATGGAAAAACTCACAGCTTTGAAAGAAATGAAAGTACTTGCATCAGATGGCAGTTTGACTAATCTGCTAGATGATGATGAATATAACAAGATCACAGTCCGTAAGGGCACTCTCACAAAAGAGGAAAGACTGGAAATGGAACGACATGTCGTTTACACCGAGAGATTCCTTTCCAAGATGAAGTTCAGAGGAAAGTATTCAATCGTCCCGACTTGGGCATCAGAACATCATGAATATCTTAATGGAACAGGATATCCGAATGGCATCGGTGCTGACAAACTGTCCAAATATGTCAGGATACTCACGATCATAGATATTTATGATGCTCTTACAGCTGTAGACCGTCCATACAAGCACGCTATGCCGGCAGAAAAAGCTTTTGATATACTTTATGAAATGTGCGATGAAGGAAAAATAGACAGACATATTCTTACTCTGTTCCATGAAAGCAATGCCTGGGTAAGAAATAATTGATAGAAAAGCCAAAGGAGAACAGAACTATGAAAGAGATAAAGAACCGGAAAAGGTTTCTTGTTTCAATAGCAGCCGCTCTTGCCATCGTAGCAGGTTCGCTGTTCGCAGCAGGATGCAGTGGAGGAGGTACGACTACAAATACCCCGACCGAGACTGCTGCCAGCATGCGACTTATCAGAGCCGAAGGCGATGTAAAGCTCGAGGATTCCTCTGGCACTGTAAAAAATGCGATCGTTAATGTTCGTTTCCAAAGCGGACAGGCTGTATCTACCGGTATAGAAAGCCTGGCATCGATCAGTCTGGATGATGACAAGATCGTATCCCTGGAAGAATCCAGCCGAGCTGAATTTATCAAAAACGGAAAGTATATTCAGCTTACTCTGACAAAAGGAGGCCTGTTCTTCGATGTAAAGAAAAAGCTTGATGAAGATGAGACCTTCGATATCAAGACAGCTACAATGATGGCAGGTATCCGAGGTACATCAGGTTATTTCGGTCAGAATGAAAATGGCGATGATGTGTTTTATCTGACTGACGGTACAGTTCAGGCGACTTTCATCAATCCTGTTACAAATGAGACACAGGAACTGGAAATCAAACCGGGTCAGAAAGTTACTGTCTCCTTAAATAATAATAATCCTGGCAATTCAATAGTTCTTAATGTTGAGACTTTTACGCCGGAAGAGCTTCCGAATTTCTCAAAGAAAATGATCTCCGAATCCGACAATGTAAACCTTATCAAGAGAATTGGTGATGCCAATGGCTGGGTTGTTGAAGATATCATCAATGTCGTTGAACATACTCATAGATTTGTGAACGTTGCTCCTGTTGCCGCCACCTGTGAAACAGCTGGCAACACTTCATACTGGTACTGCGATGAATGCGGTAAATACTTCGAAGATCATTCTGCATCACATGAGATTACTCTTGCTTCGACTGTTATCCCCGCACTTGGACATCATCTGACTCATACAGCAGCAGTTGCCGCCACCTGTGAAACAGCCGGCAACAGCGAATACTGGTACTGTGAGGATTGCGGCAAATACTTCAGTGATGCAAACGCTACACGAACAATTACGCTTGCTTCAACTGCTATCCCCGCACTTGGACATCATCTGACTCATACAGCAGTAGTTGCCGCCACCTGTGAAACAGCCGGCAACAGCGAATACTGGTACTGTGATACATGCGGCAAATATTTCGGCGATGCAGGTGCTAAACAGGAAATAACTCTTGCATCAACTTCAATTCCTGCAAAGGGACATGATCTGGAAATGATTTCTGCGGTTACTCCTACTTGTGACAGAGCAGGTAATATTGAATACTGGCATTGTTATGAATGCGGTAAAAACTTCAGTAATGCTGCAGGAACAAATGAGATCGCACTGGCTGATACTGTACTGCCAGCCCTGGATCATTCATTGGTTCATGTCTCTGCAACCGAACCGACTTGTACAGAACAGGGTAATATCGAATACTGGTATTGTACAGAATGCTTCAGGTTATTCTCAGATGACCAGGGTATTAACGAAATAACTGAAGCCAGTGTTATCCTCACTGGCGGTCATTCCCTGACCCATGTTGCAGCTGTTGAAGGCAATTGTCAGCATGCAGGCAATATCGAGTACTGGCACTGCAGTGAATGCGGTAAATATTTCAGTGATGCTGCCGGTACTGCAGAAATTACTCAGGCCCAGACAGTAGTGGCCGGAGGCACACATGATCTCGTTTACCATAAAGCAAAAGAATCGACTTGCAGTGAACATGGAAATGCCGAGTACTGGCATTGTCAGGCTTGTGGAAAGAACTTCAGCGATGAAACTTGTACTGAGGAAGTATCGGATAAGTATATTGAATTACCTTTGTCAGATATCCATTCATTCCTGCTTTACTTCGAGGAGCTCGATCCCACATGTACAGAGTATGGTAATAGAGAATGTGTCTTATGTTATGATTGCAAACGTACCTTTGAACCAGGTGATTATTACGAAGGCGAAGCTGTGGAGATAAATGGAAAAACAGCCTATTATGCAGTAAGTGATGAAGAATTCCCTGAGCTTGGAGAAGAAATTGATTCTGATGATGCCCTTATTCCTCCTCTTGCACATCAGGACGCATCACATGTTGAGGCATCTGACCCTGACTGTGATGATGATGGAAACATCGAATACTGGTACTGTGAGACTTGCGGCAAATATTTCTCAGATAAAGACATGTCCCATGTAATTACTCGAGAACAAACAGTTGTTCCAGCGCGTCATAATTTGACCCATTATGAAGCCGTAGCCGCCACCTGTGATGCTGCCGGCAATATCGAGTACTGGCACTGCAGTGGTGAATGCGGTAAATACTTCAGTAATGCCGCCGGTACTGCAGAAATTACTCGAGAACAAACAATTGTTCCACGACACAATAATCATTTGACTTATACAGCAGGCGTTACCGCCACCTGTGATGATGCTGGAAATATCGAGTACTGGCACTGCAGTGAATGCGGTAAATACTACAGTAATGCTGCCGGTACTGCAGAAATTACTCAAGAACAAACAGTTGTTCCACGACATAATAATCATTTGGCTAATGTTGCAGCCGTTGACGCCACCTGTGATTCTCCCGGTAATATCGAGTACTGGCACTGTGATATATGCGGCAAATACTACAGTAATGCTGCCGGCACTGCAGTAATTACTCGAGAACAAACAGTTGTCCCACCGCATCATAATTTGACCCATTATGAAGCCGTAGCCGCCACCTGTGATGCTGCCGGCAATATCGAGTACTGGCACTGCAGTGGTGAATGCGGTAAATACTTCAGTAATGCTGCCGGTACTGCAGAAATTACTCAAGAACAAACAGTTGTTCCACGACATAATAATAAGTTGGAACATCATGAAGCCGTTGCCGCCACCAATAATGCTCC
>JAEESL010000092.1 GCA_016286345.1 Dehalococcoidales bacterium
GATCACATGCTTACTCTGTTTGCCTCACACGGCAAATTCGATCTGACCGTTAAATGCAAGGGCGATACATATGTCGATGACCATCACTCCGTTGAGGATATCGGAATTTCCCTTGGCAAGGCATTTGCCGAGGCTCTGGGAGACAAACGGGGCATTCAGCGCTACGGGGACATCCTTCTCCCGATGGATGAAACTCTGGTAATGGCATCCGTTGATTTTTCAGGACGAAGTTTCCTGGGATACGATCTCAGTATTCCGACAGAAAAAGTTGGGACCTTTGATACCGAGCTTGTCGAAGAATTCTGGTATGGATTCGTACGCAATGCAGACTGTGCTCTGCACATCAGAAAGCTGAGCGGAAAGAATTCACATCATATCATTGAAGGAGCTTTTAAGGCTGTGGCAAGATGTCTTCGCATGGCCGTCAGTATTGATCCTGCCTTTGCGGATGAAATTCCTTCAACAAAAGGAATCCTGTAATGATAGCTATCGTTGATTACGGAATCGGAAACCTGTTCTCACTGAAGAGTTCATTCAATTCTATCGGTGCGGATGTAACCGTGACTTCCGACAGTGAAACGATCAGGAAGGCAGATAAAATAATCCTTCCCGGTGTCGGTGCATTTGAAGATGCAGCCATCAAATTAAAGGAAAGTACTCTTGACTCCGTGATCAAGGAAGAAACAGCAAATGGCAAACCTCTCATGGGAATTTGTCTCGGAATGCAGCTGCTTTTCGATAAAAGCTATGAATATGGAATACACGAAGGTCTCGGTCTGATCAGCGGTGTCATACGTCCTATCTCTGATGTGATTCCCAAGGGATACAAGATTCCTCACATCGGATGGAATGCACTTCATATAACAAAGCCATCTCCTATCCTGGCTAACACCCGTGAGAATGACTATGTTTATTTTGTTCATTCATACTATGCAGCCGAATGTGATGAGGCAACTATCGCCACAAGCGAATACGGTTATCCTCTGACGGCTGCTGTACAGAAAGAAAATGTTTACGGATGTCAGTTCCATCCTGAAAAGAGCGGAAAAGTCGGACTGGGAATACTTAGGGCTTTCTGCGATTTATAAAAAGGAAAACAATGATAATACTTCCTGCAATTGATTTATATGAAGGTAAAGCCGTACGTCTTTTCAAAGGCAATTATGCCGAAATGACTGTATACAGTGAAGATCCTTTGAGCGTTGCTCAGGACTTTAAAAGACAGGGAGCAACCAGTATACATCTTGTGGATCTGGAAGGCGCAAAAAATGGCACCACTCCTAATTTCGATATAGTCTGTGCCATTAAGCAAAGCACCGGTCTGATCTGCGAGATCGGAGGCGGAATACGTTCACTGGATACGGTAAAGAAATACATCGATAACGGAATCGACAGGGTCATTCTCGGCACCTCTGCCGTGAAAGACAGGGCATTTGTCACGGAAGCAGTTGAACAATACGGAGAAAAAATCGCTATCGGTATTGATATAAAAGACAATAAGGTAGCCATCAAAGGATGGACCGAGGTTTCAGATCTTGATGCATTTGATTTCTGTGAAGATATGCAGAACATCGGAGTCAAAACAATAATCTGCACCGACATATCCAGGGACGGTGCGATGCAGGGTACCAACCGTCAGCTCTATAAAACTCTGACAGATGATCTGGATATCCGCATTATTGCATCCGGTGGAGTTTCTTCAATTGAGGACGTTGTTGCATTGCGTGATTTGGGTGTCTACGGTGCAATCATAGGCAAGGCTTATTACACAGGTGCTGTCTGCCTCCGTGATGCGATAGAGGTGGCAAAATGATTACAAAACGAATTATCCCCTGTCTTGATGTAAAAGACGGACGAGTGGTCAAAGGAGTCAATTTCCAGGGTCTGAATGATGTCTCATCCCCTGTTGAGCTTGCAAAGTATTACAGTGAATGCGGTGCTGATGAGCTGGTTTTCTATGATATTACCGCATCATCTGAAGGACGAAAGCTGTTCACTGATATTCTGACTGAAACAGCCCGTCAGGTTTTCATTCCGCTTACAGTCGGAGGAGGCATAAACACTGTTGATGATTTTGACCGTGTTCTTAAATGCGGAGCTGACAAAGTAAGTGTGAATTCAGGAGCGATCCGTAATCCCGACCTCATCGGCGAAGCAGCAAAAAAATACGGCGATCAGTGTGTGGTTCTTTCAGTGGACATTAAAAGAGTCGACGGAAGATTTACCGTTTTTGCCAAAGGCGGACGCGAAAACACAGGCCTTGATGCAATAGAATGGATAAAGAGCGGAGTAAAAGCCGGAGCCGGGGAAATAGTAGTCAATTCAATTGATACGGACGGAATCAAAAAAGGTTTTGATCTGGAAATGCTTCAGCTTGTCTGCGATGCGGTATCTGTTCCCGTGATCGCTTCAGGCGGAGCAGGAAAAATTGAAGATTTCATTACATTATTCAAAAAGATTCCCACGATTGATGCCGGTCTGGCCGCTTCAATATTCCACTTCGGTGAAGTAAAAATAAAGGATCTGAAAAATGAAATGCTGAATAACGGCATTCCTACAAGGATATAAAGGACATGAACATGATCAATATTGATGAGCTGGTTTTTGATGAAAAGGGGCTGATCCCCGCAATCGTTGTAGACGATAAGACAAACAAAGTCTTAACTCTGGCATATATGAACAGGGAAAGTCTGAAGATATCAATGGACAAAAATCTCACCTGTTTCTGGAGCAGATCCAGACAGACTTTGTGGACAAAGGGTGAAACCAGCGGCAATTATCAGCACATCGTATCCATTACAGCAGACTGTGATAAAGATTCACTTATCGTCAGAGTAAATCCCGATGGTCCTGCCTGTCATAT
>JAEESL010000005.1 GCA_016286345.1 Dehalococcoidales bacterium
AAACAGAGTAAGCATATGATCCATAAAGCCTATTCCGGTATCGATCGTGCCTGTTCCTTTTCCGTCAAGGTCAATACACAGATATATTGAAGTTTCTTTTGTATCTCTTTTTATCTCTGCTCTTCTCATAGTAATTCCTCAAGAGCCTTAATAAGTGCTTTTATTTCTTCCATACTTCCGACAGTTATTCTGTTGAAATCTTTAATTCTGTCTTCATCAAAATGTCTTACAAGAATGCCTTTTTCCTTCAGCTTTAAATAAAGGTCTTTTCCACCGCAGGCAGGGTGTTTTGCAAGAACAAAATTGGCGGCCGAATCTGTCAGAATGAACCCCAGTCTTTTGAGTTCTGAAACCATATAACTGCGGTTTTCTATTATTGTCTGACAGTTTTTGCTGAAATAATAATCATCACAGAGAGCACCGATTCCGCACTGCATAGTCATTCTGTTGATGTTATATGGATTATTTGAATACTTTATCGTGTTTAAATCATTTATTACATCTTTGCATCCGACACCGAATCCCAGCCTTGCACCGGCAAGAGATCTTGATTTGGAGAAAGTCTGGGTGACAAGCAGATTGGGATACTTGTTTATCAGAGCGATCGCACTGTTGCCGCCGAAGTCGACATATGCCTCATCGACTATGACCATGTTGTCAGGATTGCCGGCAACGATCTTTTCAATATCTGACAGAGAAAGATTGATGCCGGTTATTGCATTGGGATTGGCAATAAAGATGGTTTTGTTTATGCCGATATAATCATTGATATCGATCGAAAAATCATCTTTCACAGGTATTTCTGAATAAGGCACACAGTTCACATCAGCGAAAACTTTGTAGAAACCGTATGTGATATCCGGAAATACTGCAGGATTATCTTTATCGCAGAATGCTATGAATGCATAATTAAGGACCTCATCCGAACCATTGGAAAAAATGATCTGGTCTTTATCTATGCCAAGTTTTTCGCATGCGGCAGCAACAAGGTCAGAACAGGTGGGATCCGGATACAGATTCTGTTTTCCGGCTTCCTGTCTTGCCAGTCTCTGAGCAACAGGTGAGGGCGGGAAAGGAGATTCATTGGTATTGAGTTTGATATATGTCCTTTCCTTAGGCTGTTCACCAGGAGTATAAGGTGTAAGTTTATTCAGTTTTTTACTTAAAAAACGGCTCATATCAGTTATCCGATCTGCTGAGGACACTTCGTGCATGTCCTGTAAGTCCTTCTTTTCTGGCAAAGGTTGCAATGTCTTCAGCTACATTTGCCAGTGCATCCTTTGTGTAATAAATAAACTGGGTCTTCTTAATGAAATCATCCACTGAAAGCGGGCTTGAGAACTTTGCTGTTCCGCTGGTCGGAAGGGTGTGGTTCGGACCGGCAAAGTAGTCACCCAGTGCCTCAGGGCAGTTCCTGCCCATGAACACTGAACCGGCATGTCTGACTGCATCAAGGTAATCAAAAGGATTGTCAACGCATAATTCAAGGTGTTCAGGAGCTATCTCATTTGCTATATCTATTGCATCCATGAGTGTATCGGCAACTATGATCTTGCCGTTGTTGTCGATAGATGCACGTGCGATTTCGTATCTTTCAAGTTTAGGCAGCTGTACTTCTATTTCTTTCTGTACTGCATATGCCAGATCAATTGAATCAGTTACCAGAACAGCTGTTGCCATTTTGTCGTGTTCGGCCTGTGAAAGAAGATCTGCAGAAATGTGTACAGGATTAGTCTTACCATCGGCTACTACGAGGATCTCACTCGGACCGGCGATCATATCGATCGAAACCTTGCCGAAGACCTGTTTTTTAGCCTCTGCCACAAATGCATTTCCGGGACCTACGATCTTATCGACACAGGGGATGCTTTCGGTTCCGTATGCAAGTGCTGCAATTGCCTGGGCACCACCGACTTTGAATACTCTGTTGATTCCGGAAACATATGCTGCTGCAAGGATGGAAGGATTGACTTTGCCTTCAGAATTGGGAGGAGTGACCATGACTACTTCCTTGACACCTGCAATCTTTGCAGGGATGGCGTCCATCAGAACTGTTGATGGGTAAGCTGCAGTTCCGCCGGGAACATAAAGACCGGCTTTATCAACAGGAATGATCTTCTGCCCCAGCACGATTCCGGGTTCATCATTCAAAACAAAACTGTTTCTGATCTGTTTTTTGTGGAATTTCTGAATGTTTGCTGCAGCTCTTTCAAGAACTCGTATAAAGTCAGGACCCACAATATCGATTGCTTCCTGGATTTCTGCCTCGGAAACCTGTAATTCAGTCAGATCAGCCTTATCGAATTTCTTATTGTATTCGAAAATTGCTTTGTCACCGTTGGCTCTGACATTAGCAATAATATCCGATACTATTGCTTCAACATTTACAGAGGACTGACCTCTGGAAAATATTTCATCGTTTGATACTTCACCGCATTTTAAAATCTTTATCATTTTTATTTACTCCTTGGATATAGAAGACAAAGTCTGCATTATTTTATTAATATTTGATTCTTTAAATTTAAAAGATGCTTTGTTTGAAATCAATCTTGCGCTTATCGGAACTATCGTTTCAACTATTTCAAGATTGTTTTCCCGGAGAGTTGTGCCGGTTTCCACGATATCAACAATGACATCCGAAAGACCAAGCAGCGGAGCAATCTCAATTGAACCGTTCAGCTGAATGATGTCAATATCGTATCCCTTTGACTGGTAATATGCTCTGGCAATGTTGGGATATTTTGTTGCCACTCTGAGTCTTCTTTCGGATGAATATTTGAAACCTTTGGGACCTGCAACAACAACTTTGCATTGTCCGATGGTCAGATCAAGAAGCTCATAAATATCGGGAGTGTATTCCAGCAGAGTGTCCTTGCCGATGATGCCGACATCTGCTGCACCTCTTTCAACGTATATTCCTACATCAGACGGTTTGACCCAGAAAAATCTGACTTTCTTTTCCTTGTTCTCAAATATCAGTTTTCTGTTCTCATCGAGATCTTCAGGACAGTTATAGCCTGCCTGTGAAAACAGAGAATAAACTTTTTCGCCAAGTCTTCCTTTGGGGAGTGCAATATTCAGATATTCAGATATTTCTGTATTTGAGTCATCTTTATCGAAGTCGATTCTGTCGAGAAGGTCTGTATATATGGCAAAACCGATTGCACGTGAAGTGCGGTCCATCTTTTTCATCAGTTTGTCATACTGACCGCCGGAGAGAACTGCAGAAGGAACTTCATTAATGAAACCTTTAAAGACAATTCCGTTGTAATAATTGATATCGTCGATGACTGAAAAATTGATGAAGATATTGTCAGCATACTTGCTGGATGCGAGTTTTCTGATGATATCCCTGAAGTCATCAAATGAATTATCATCGCCGATTATCCGGCTAAGTTCATTATATGCATCGGACACAGATGTATTGATTAGAAGAAGTTTCTTCAGAAAAGAAAGCTTGTCCTGTGCCCTGGTATTCACGCAGAGTTTGTTTATCTCCGGAATATTCTTTTCTTCGATTGCTTTATAAAGTGAATTGATGTTCTCACTCTCAATATCCAGATCATCAATTATGCTTTCGATCAGATCCAGATTTGATAATTCAAGGAAGTATTTGTCTGAAAGCATTTCAAGGGCTTCTGCTGCAACCAGGATCGTTTCTGTAACCTGTTCATTGCCGATATTACCGAAACATTCCACACCAGACTGCATCATTTCACTGAATGAATTTGTTCCCTTGGAAACTCTGTATACGTTTTCGTTGTAATAAACTTTCTGTATCCTGTCTGAGCGGTCTTTGCTGTTCTTGATGATAGACAGGGTGACATCCGGCTTCAGTGCCATTAGTTTTCCTGTAGTATCGGTGAAGGTTATGACATTGTCGGATACCAGAAAATCCTTGTTTCTGGCGTACAGGTCATATTCTTCAAATTTACTCATCCGATAGGGGATAAACCCGTGAGCCGAGTATATCGATCTGAGTGCGAATATTATTTTTTCGTTTCCCTGAAGGATAATATTATTTACTTCCATTTTTCTATCCGTTTAAAGTAATACAGTTTAGTAGTTTATAACTTTATCATAATAAAGTCAATTTGCAGGATAATTCTGATGTCAGGGTATTTATGAATCGAATGAGATAAGGCTATTTTCTCAGCATGAGATAGTGATTGTTATGATTGATGATATCGATATCTCCGTAGATTATCGACATTTTTTTCTTAATTTCAGTTTCATCGGTGTTGTGCATATCGATTGATGATGCAAGCAAACCGTCCTTGAGCAGGAAGAGCTTGTCACAGTATTCCATGGCAAAATTCGGGTCATGCAGTGTGATAAGTCCGCCTTTGTTTCGCTCTTTTATCACATTGCTTATTTTTTCCATAACGACATGTTTATTCACAAAATCAAGAGCGCTGTCAGGTTCATCCATAAGCATTACTGGTGAATTCTGGACTATGCATCTGGCGATGATCACAAGCTGTTTCTGTCCCTGACTGAGAGTGCCGAAGTCACGGTCTTCCCAGTCAGCACAGCCGATTTCCCTGAGTGCCTGCCTGGATATTTCCTTTTCCTTATCTCCGGGGAAGGAAAGAACTCCGATTCTGGGGTTAAATCCCATGAGAACTGCATCAAGAACGCTTCTTCCGCCCTGCAGTCCGCAGACCTGTGCTATGAAGGAAACCATCTGCGCACGTTTTTTCTCGTTAAGCCTGGTGCAGTCCTGATCATCCACGACAACTGAACCTGTCATCGGGATAAAACCGCAGATGGCATGAAGAATCGTTGTTTTTCCGCTTCCGTTCAGACCGAGAAGTGCACAAAACTGACCTTGTTCAATTGCAAAGGACACGCCTTTCACAATTTCATTGCTGCCATATGATACATGCAGATCTTTAATTTCAAAAAATGACATCAGAACCTGTCCTTCTTTGCTGTTACCATGAAGTAAACCAGCAACGGTACGCCGATTACTGTTGTGAGAATTGAAATAGGAAGTTCAGCGCTGTATATAGTTCGGGCAAGAACGTCCGCAGACAGTACAACAAAACTGCCTACTACTCCGCTTAACATCATCGTGGTTGCATTGTTACGTTTAAGTATCAGTCTGGCAATATGGGGAGCAATCAGACCGGCAAATGATACAAGTCCGGTTACTGAAACTACAGATGAAACCATCAGTGTGGATAAAACAAGAATGCTGATCCTGATCGGCCTTATTCTCACTCCCAGTGCTTTGCATTCATTGTCGCTCATGGACATAAGTTCGATCTGGCGTCTGAGGAGTATGAGACCGATTAAACCTACAAGGAAAAATGGAAGAATGGACAGAAGCTTTGAACTCGTGATGTTTCCGAAAGAGCCCATTTCCCAGTATTCGATTGCTGCCAGTTCGTTTTCAGAATCCGCAAAATATTTCAGTGTCATGATCAGTGCTTTTGACATTGCATTTATCACGATACCGGCAAGAACATAAGTCGCTGTTGAATGTGAATGAGTTGCCTTGACCATAGCCATTACACCGAGAACCGCAAGCAAACCGCCCCAGAAAGAACCGGTAGTTATGGCTGCCATTGCCGATGATGAAAATGCAACAATGGATATTGCGGCTCCGAGGTTTGCACCTCCGGCGATACCGATGATATCAGGAGATGCCAGAGGATTTTTAAAAATAATCTGATATACACATCCGGCCATTCCGAGTGCAACTCCGGAGATGATCGCCATGAATGTTCTCGGAAGGCGTAATGTGAAAAATACATTTTTGGTCAGTGAAGAGACTTCGCTGTTATTTGTGATGATATTGAATATATCGTTGACTGAAATGGAGTATTTACCGTTACAAATGGAAACCACAGCGATGATGAGCACCATCGCTGTGGTAATTGCAAATAGCCAAAAGTTTTTATTAAAAGTCTTACTAACCAATTGAGGTTATTTTCCAGTTACGACTGACTTGTCGAAATCAAAACCATAGAATTCCTTGTAGAAATTATATGCATCGTCAGCAAATTGTTCCATAGTATAGACTTCAGGATGCAGAAGGGCTGTCATCCAGAGTAAACCGAGTGAACCGGAAGGAACAGGGGAATCCCATGCTTCATAACCGACAGGCATGTTGTATACGGCCTTGTTCTTGACTGCTGTAATTTCTGCCAGCTGGGGATCAGCAAGTATTTCTTCTGCTGAGAATGACGGCTGACCGTCTGCCATGTTGTTGGTAGGAATGACGATGATATCGGGATTCATAGAAAGAAGCTGTTCGTATGAAACATTTGTCCATGAATCACCATCAAGAATATCGCCTGCATTTTTGCCGCCGGCGCTCTTGATAAGAGATCCCTGATACATGTCCTTAGGTGCGGTGCTGAGATATGTTGAGTTGTTGCACATATAGACAACCGGTTTGTCAGCATCAGAAATCTTATTTGTGAGTGATTCAACCTTGGCAAGGTTATCATTATATGTTTTGATCAGTTTTGCTGCTTCTGCATCATGACCGGTTACTTTTCCGATCAGTTCAAACATTTCGCAGATATCTTCGTGGTTTTCAGGAACTACGACGATTACTTTGATTCCGAGATCTTCAAGAGACGGAATATAGTCCTTGGCTTTTTTAGGAAGGATCACCAGATCAGGTTTGGAAGCTATGCATGCTTCAAGATCAAAAGCTTTGGCTGAACCTGTGTTGCCGATTTTTCCGATAAGCTGAGGTGCTGCAAGCTTGTAAATAGGTCGTTTCTCGATCTTTTCTTCTGCAGCTACGATGCAGTCTTCTAGGCCCAGTGCAATACATGCAGATGACGAAATGTAGTAGCAGGTTGCCAGTCTTGTGGCAGGTGCGTCAAGAGTAACTTTTCGACCGAGCTGGTCTGTTACTGTTAACGGGAAAGCAGGAGTGGGTGTATTTGTGATGGTTGTGGTTGTTGTTTTTGTAACTGTTGTTGTGTTGGTAACTGTAGTTGTTTCAGTTTTTGCTGAACACCCGATGGCACTGAATATCATCAATGCCGACAACAAAACGGATGAAATGATCTTTGCGATTTTTCTCATTTTAATACCTCCGCTTAAAACAAGTTTTTATGATTTCTATTATGTATTTTCTAAGTATAATATAAATATGTCAATATTATAAAAAATGTTTATAAATCAATTGTTCCTGTTTACTTATTACAAATAGTGATTGTATGTTAAAATTTTTAATTATGAAAACATTGTATCTGGTGGGAACACCAATCGGCAATCTGGCGGATATCACTTACAGGGCAGTCAGTATACTCAGTGAAGTATCCCTGATTGCTGCTGAAGATACCCGTAATACAAGGGTTTTGTTAAAGCATTATGATATCAAGACTCCGTGTGTGAGTTTCCACGAATACAGTGATCAGTCAAAAATAGATTATCTTCTTGAAAAGCTTGATTCAGGTGATGTTGCTCTTGTCACTGACGCAGGTATGCCCTGTATTTCCGATCCGGGCTACGAACTTGTCACAGCAGCTGTAAACAAAGGCATCAATGTCGCAGTGATTCCTGGTCCGTCAGCATCTGTTTCTGCGATTGCCCTTTCAGGCATATCAGCCGAACATTTTACATTCCTTGGATTTCTTCCGCGCAAGGCAAAGGAAAGAAATGAATTACTGGAAAATGTTAAGGGTTATCACCATCCGATTGTTATTTATGAAGCTCCACATCGCATAATAAAGACATTACATGATATAATGACTGTTCTTGGAAATAGAAAGATATCAGTTGCGAGAGAACTGACTAAGGTGCATGAAGAGTGTTACCGAGGTACAGTGAGTTCTGCGATTGACTATTTTTCCGATCCGAAAGGTGAATTCACTGTGGTTATTGATGGTGCATTGACGGACGGAGATGCATGCGAAGACAACGCAGATGAATTTATAGAAAAATACATAAAAACAGGAAAAACATTTAAAGAATCTCTGCCTTTACTGAGTGAGACCGGACTTGATCGGAGAGAACTTTACAGAAGATGGCTTGAGATAAAAAAGGAGCTGGAAAAATGAGACGAGGATGTATTGCACAGGGTCTTATTTATTGTTCAAAATGCGGTGGTGAAATCAATCCCGCCAACCGTTATCTTGTGATCGATGAAGATGAAAAGGGTAATGAAGTAGAAGAAAAAGGCATCTCACACATCTACTGTGTTGAATGTGCCCTTGAAAAAGGATATGCCCATTACCGAGAAAGCAAAGGGGAAAGAATCTTATCATTCCTTCCTGATTCTGAATAGTTAGGGAGTTTTTAATGTCTGAGAGAATTTTAATAGGTGTTGCATGGCCGTATGCAAACTGTGATTTGCATTTGGGACATGTTGCAGGTGCATACCTGCCTGCAGATATATTTGCGCGTTATAACAGAGCAGCAGGCAATGAAGTCCTGATGGTATCAGGTTCTGATCAGCATGGTACTCCGGTAACTATCAGTGCGGAAAAAGAAAACACAACGCCTAAAGAAGTTGCAGCAAAATACCATGAGAGTTTCTGCAGATCATGGGAGCAGCTCGGTATTTCATGGGATCTTTTTACAACAACGGAAACAGATAATCACAAAAAAGTGTCTCAGGATATCTTCCTTAAGCTTCTTAAAAACGGATATCTTTATAAAGAATCAGTCAAGCAATTCTACTGCTCTTCATGCAAGAGATTCCTTCCTGATCGATATGTTGAAGGCGTATGCCCGAACTGCGGCGCCCCCGGTGCCAGAGGAGATCAGTGTGACAGCTGCGGAAAGCCTCTCAACGGTATCGATCTTAAGCAACCGAGATGCAAGATTTGTTCTACTGTTCCTGAAATCAAGGAATCCGAGCATTTCTTTTTAAAACTGAGCGCATTCCAGGATGATCTTCTTGCCTGGGTTTCCAAACAGAAAGAGGAATGGCGTCCTAATGTACAGCGATTTACCCAGAGATATCTTGAAGAAGGTCTTCACGACCGTGCAATTACAAGAGATCTTGACTGGGGTATTCCTTTGCCTCTTGATGGATATGACGGAAAATGCCTTTACGTCTGGTTTGAGGCTGTAATCGGTTATTTTTCTGCCAGCATCGAATGGGCAGAGAGAAAAGGCGACAAAGACGCCTGGAAACCGTTCTGGCTTGATAAATCCACCAAAGCCTATTATTTCATTGGTAAGGATAACATTCCTTTCCATACTATTATCTGGCCGGCAATGCTGATGGGATACGGGGATCTCAATCTCCCGTATGATGTTCCTGCAAATGAATTCCTGACTATAGAAAGTCAGAAGTTCTCCAAGAGCAGAAATCTTGCGATCTGGGTCAAGGATTACTTCGAACGTTATTCAGCCGATCCCCTGCGATATTTACTGTCGATCAACATGCCTGAGACTGGAGATGCTGATTTCTCATGGAAAGAATTTGTAAGAAGAAACAACGATGAGCTTGTTGCAACATACGGAAATCTTGCCCAGCGTGTTTTGACTCTTACTTATAAGAATTTTGACGGTAAAGTCCCTGAAAAAGGTGAACTGGATGAGGCTAGTGAGAACCTCATCAAGCTGTCTGAGGAAACAATCGTAAAAGTAGGAGAACTGCTTTCACATTGTCATTTCAAGGATGCCATCAGAGAAACGATGGATCTTGCCCATGCAGCAAATAAGTATCTTGATGATGCAGAACCGTGGAAGGTAATTAAAGTTGACAAGGAAAAGGCAGGATCATCACTGTATACTGCCATCTGTGTTATTGCGGCTCTTAAGACAATGTTCTATCCGTTCCTTCCTTTCAGCTCACAGAAGTTACATGAATATCTGGGCTTTGACGGCAAGGTCGAAGATGCAGGTTGGAAGATCGTAGTACCGCAGGAGGGACAGCAACTGCGCCAGCCTTCTGTGTTGTTCACAAAACTTGATGAAAAAATCGTGGATGAAGAACGCGAAAGAATGGGTATCGGATAAATGATATCTAAAATGAAATTCAAAGAAGCACATGATCTTGTAAAGGATGACCTGGACAGAGTTATCGATGGTTTCCATGAGATCATAGAAGAGAGAAGCGATTTCTCTGAAATGCAGAAAATGCTTGAGCAGATTCTTGTAGGTGGAAAGGTTCTCCGTCCTACACTTGTTTTTCTGACAGGCGGTATGCTGGGCGGAGATAAAGAGCTGCTGACCAAACAGGCTATTTCCTGTGAGACGATGCACATTGCAACTCTCGTTCATGATGATGCGATTGATTCTGCCGATCTCAGACGCGGAAGACCTACCATAAATTCTGTTTACGGAGTAGATCTTGCAGTGCTTCTTGGTGATTACCTGTTTGCTACTGCCGGGAAATATTCGGCAATGAATGACAATATCCGTACACTCAAGCTGTTTACAGAAACGCTGGCTATTATTGCCAAGGGAGAAATCAAGCAGGCATTTTCATCATATGTTATCAATCAGACGTATGATGAATATATTCAGAGAATGGCCGGGAAAACATCTGCACTATTCCAGTTATCGACAAAAAGTGCTGCTATTTTATCAAATGCTTCCGAAGATCAGATCAATAATATTGATAAGTTTGCGTATTATCTTGGTCTGGCATTTCAGATTGTAGACGATATATTGGACTATACCGGTAGTGAATCAGATGTAGGCAAGCCTGTGGGTGCTGATCTCAGACAGGGCACACTTACTCTTCCGGCTTCCATGCTTATGGAAAGATATCCAGATGATAATCCTGTAATTGAGATATTCAATCACAGAGATGTGGAAGAGAATATTAAGAAAGCTGTTCAGATGGTCAGAGACTCTGACATCATCGAAAAGTGTTACGCAGAAGCTGAAAGATTTGTTAATAAAGCTTTGGAATATTTGTATAAGCTTCCTGATAATAAATACAGAGACGGACTTGAAGCGCTGTCACGCTACGTCATAGAACGCCGTAAATAAAAACCATATATCAGTTAAAAAACCATGTGTCTCACACATGGTTTTTTAATAATCAGCGGATATGTCCGTTTCCCTTGATTATGTATTTGTATGTGCAAAGTTCCTGAAGCCCCATTGGTCCTCTGGCATGTAATTTCTGGGTTGAAATTCCCATTTCACAGCCAAGTCCGAATTCACCGCCGTCTGTGAAACGTGTTGAAGCGTTCCAGTAAACTGCAGCGCTGTCAATCGTCTGCAGGAAAAGATCTGCGGTGTCTTTATTTTCAGTGACAATGGATTCACTATGGTGGGTGCTGTGTTTCTCAATGAAACTGATTGCATCTTCCGCACTGTCAACGATGCCGACAGCCAGGATATAATCCAGATATTCAGTATAGAAATCCTTTTCACCTGCTGGTGTGCCTTCAATGATCTCTGCGGCTCTTTTATCCAGTCTGAGTTCCACTTCAGGTATTTCTTTCTTCAGCAGGGGAAGGAACTGATCAGCTATATCTTTATGGACAAGGCATGTCTCGCATGCATTGCATACGCTGGGACGGCTTGTTTTGGCATTCCTGACGATTGATAATGCTTTTCCGATATCAGCTTCTTTATCTACATAAATGTGGCATATTCCTGTTCCGGTTTCTATACATGGAACAGTGGCATTCTCCACACATGCTCTTATCAAACCTGCTCCGCCCCGGGGAATGAGAAGATCTATTCTTCCATGTGCTTTCATAAGTTCATTGGCACTTTGTCTGCTTGTATCTTCAATAAGATTAATGGCATCAGTCGGAATATCGGCAATTTCCAGACCGTGTTTCATTGCTTTAACAATAGCGGCAGAGCTCTTCCATGCTTCTTTGCCGCTTCTCAGAATACATGCGCTTCCTGCTTTGATGGACAGGGCGGCAGAGTCTGAAGTCACATTGGGTCTGCTTTCATATATGATCGCAATTACTCCCATAGGAGCGGTCACTTTGTCTATTTCCAGTCCGTTCGGGCGGAACGTTCTTTTCAACAGTACATTGACCGGATCAGGCAGTTCTGCAACTTCCCTGATGCCGTTTGCCATTCCATTGATTCTGTCTTCGGTGAGACGAAGTCTGTCGATCATGACATCGCTTATGGTTCCTTTTGCATTTGCGATATCTTCTTCATTTGCTTTCAGGATGGAATGACGCTGTTCTATCAGTTCATCAGCGATAGCAATCAGAGCAGCATTTCTTTTACTGGATGATGCAAGTGCGACTGCATGTTTGGCCTGAACGGCTTTATTGATTATCTCATCAGTTGACTGCATCAGTTTTTCCTTCCAAGAAACTTTGTTCCGGCTGGTTTGCCTTCAATAACATCATACAGAAGTTCAGGGTTATTGCCATTGATGATAACCATATCACATCCGGTTTTATTGACGATCTCAGCAGCCTTAAGCTTTGTTGTCATTCCGCCAGAACTGAGGTTGCTTCCTTTTCCGTGTGCAAGAGCCATTATTTCAGGAGTTACTTCTTCAACGACAGGAATGAGCTTTGCATTTTTATCTTCATGAGGATTGGATGTATATAAACCGTTTATATCTGAGAGAATGATCAGAATATCAGCCTGAAGCAGACTGGACACAATTGCAGAAAGAGTGTCATTTTCTCCGATCGTAGTTTCCACTCCGATTTCGTCTGTTGATACGGCATCATTTTCATTGATGATAGGGATGGCCTTAAGTTCAAGAAGCCGTGAAATACTGTTTTTAATATTTATGCTGCGCTTTTCATTATGGATGTCTTCACTTGTAAGCAGAATCTGGGCGACATTGTGATTGAACTGGTTGAATAACTTGTCATATGTGTACATCAGCTCGACCTGACCGACTGCGGAAGCTGCCTGTTTGGTCGGCATATCATCAGGACGTCCCGAAAGCATTAATTTGCCGACACCCATGCCGATAGAGCCGGATGAGACAAGAATCAGTTCGTGTCCGAAGTTTTTCAGATCGCTCAATACCTTTACAAGATTTTCTGCACGTCTGATATTGAGCATGCCGGTTTGGTGCGTCAGTGTTGATGTTCCGATTTTAACAACTATACGCATACATTTATCCTTTCAGTTCAATCGTTTTGTTATATGAAGCAATCACTGCTTCCATACATGCAGAACGGAACTTTCTGTTCTCCAAAGCTCTGACGCCCTGTATTGTTGTTCCGCCAGGGGAGCATACTTTATCCTTCATTACTTCAGGGTGTTCCTTTGACTGGATATACATTGAGCCGACACCCTGTATCGTCTGTGCCGCATATAAAAGGGCCTTGTCTCTTGGAAGTCCGCATGCAACTCCGCCGTCTGCAATGGATTCGATCATCATTGCGACAAAGGCAGGACCACATCCCGAGACTGCACTGGCAGCATCGATTTTGTCTTCAGGAATTTCATCGATGATACCGCCTTTATCAAGAAGTTTTCTGAATGAATTGGTTTCTTCCTCTGCAGTGCCTTTATTACACATCAGTATCATTCCCTGTCCGATTGAAACCGGAGTATTCGGCATTATTCGGATGATGGGGTATTTGCCTGATGCCATCTTCAGTATCGTATCCATTGAGAGGCCTGCGGCCATACTGACAAGAACAAATCGGTCTGTTCGTTTTTTCAGATCGGGAGCAATCGATTTCAGCATGTCTGCCATGACCTGCGGTTTGACCGCAAGAAATATGAGATCACATTCGGCAGCGATCTTTTTATTGGTGGAACTTTTGCAGCCGTATTTTTCAACAAAATCCTTTGTTTTATCTTTGTCCGGGTCGGCAAGACATACCTTTTTGCCGTATCCGTTTTCGCAGACAGCCTTTGCAATAGCGCTGCCCATATTCCCGCATCCAATGAAACCGATTTTGTTAAACATTTAATTTGCTCCTCATCTGTATTATGCCGATTATAGCATTCTTTAGACTGTAATAATTAAAAAAGGTGTATCACATTCGCATGATACACCTTTAATAGCAATCAATTATATTTGGTTAAAGACCATTCTCTGATTCTTTAGGTTCATCATCAGCGGTTACACCGGCAGGCTGATCATCAGCAACCGGTTCAGCAGGAGTTTCATCTGGCTGTGTAGTGGTTCCTGCAATTTCTGCGTCAATTTCCTTCATGGTTTCAGGAACAGGTGCACCGAGAACTCTGTAAAGATCTTCACCTTCAAGTGTTTCGTATTCAAGAAGTCCGTTTGCCAGTCGGTCAAGCATATCACGGTTTTCCAGCATCAGCTTTTTACCATTTTCATAACATTCGGTGATAATTCGGTTGACTTCTTTGTCGATAAGGTTGGCTGTATCTTCGGCATAGTCCTTCTGTTCAGTGATTTCTCTGCCGAGGAATACAGTATCTTCTCTGTTTCCGAATGATCGGGGACCGAGGAGTTTGCTCATACCGTATTCTTTGACCATTGAAACAGCAATGTTGGTTGCCTGTTTGATATCGGAAGAAGCACCTGTCGAAAGCTGATTGAAGACGATTTCTTCAGCAAGTCTTCCGCCCATTGCCATGGTGATGGTATCCAGCAGCTGTTCACTGGTGTTGATATCTTTATCTTCAGAAAGGGGTTTGGTATAACCAAGAGCCATACCTCTGGGGATGATGGTAACTTTTCTGGGAGGATCAGCATGAGGAAGAAGATGTGCAAGAATAGCATGTCCTGCTTCATGATAAGCGGTGACTTTCTTTTCTTTTTCATCAAGCTTATGGCTTCTTCTCTCAGGACCGAACATTACACGGTCGATCGATTCTTCGATTTCTGCCATGCCGATCTTTTCCTTATTTCTTCTTGCAGCAAGTATGGCAGATTCATTGAGAAGGTTCTCGAGATCCGCACCTGAGAAACCGGAAGTAAGTTTGGCAATGACTGAATATTTAATATCGCTTTCAAAAGGTTTATTTTTGGCATGGACCTTAAGAATGGCCTCTCGGCCTTTAACATCAGGACGGGTGAGAACGATACGTCGGTCAAATCGTCCCGGTCTGAGAAGGGCAGGGTCAAGAATGTCAGGTCTGTTAGTCGCAGCCATTACGATAATGCTCTGGTCTGTTTCAAAACCATCCATTTCAACCAGGATCTGGTTTAATGTCTGTTCTCTTTCATCATGTCCGCCGCCGAGACCTGTGCCTCGCTGTCGTCCTACTGCATCGATTTCATCAATGAAAATAATGCAGGGTGCAGCCTTTTTGGCTTCGTTAAAGAGGTCTCTAACACGGCTGGCACCGACACCGACAAACATTTCGACGAACTCAGAACCTGAGATGGCAAAGAACGGAACACCTGCTTCGCCGGCGACAGCTTTGGCGACCAGTGTTTTACCTGTTCCCGGAGGACCGATAAGAAGTACTCCACGGGGAATCTTTGCACCCATTTTCTGGAACTTGGTTCGGTCTTTGAGGAATTCTACGATTTCAGTAAGATCCTGCTTGGCTTCTTCTATGCCTGCAACATCTGCGAATGTAACAACTTTGTCTGAGTCAGAAAGCTGTTTTGTTCTCATCTTTCCGAATGAGATTGCCTGATTATTTGATTTCGATGCCTGTCTGAACATCCAGAAAATAAACAGACCAAACAGAATATAAGGCAGGAAACTGATCAGCAGTACGCCGATTGAAGAAGAAGTATCTGCAATTTTTACATTAACGCCATCAAGTTCAAGCCCTTCAATTTCATAGATTGAAACACCGTTTTCCTTGACGCTTTTGTATGTTTTTCCATCTTTAGCAGTAATGATTAATTTGACATCTTCTACTTCAATCTTCTCGATCTGTCCTTCCTGGGACATTGCTATAACTTCAGATAAGGGAACGTCGGCAGGCTTGTTGCCTTTGTTCAATCCGATAGATTGCAGAAGAACAACTGCTACTGCTATTAACAGCAGATAGATGATAATACTTTTTTTCCAGTCTATCTTCATATGAACCTTTCTAATAATATATCTACAATAAATATAACATAGCTTTTACGCATGTCAGTGTAAATAGATATTATACCTGAAAACTACATTTTAATGCATTGAACTGTTGTAGATGCTCTGAAGCAGCAGCGCATCCTCTTCACGGATCGGGCTTTCGCAGATTATTTTCCCTTCCAGTTTGTTGTCGGCCCATGCCTGAATGACTTCTTCATACCTTAAATCTGATTCACGCAGAGGAAGGTGGTTCAGTTCGCCTTTCGGTCCGTAATTGATTCCAGACATATGGAAATGAACATTCTTCGTTCCTTTGTCGCCGAGCCTGTCATGAAGATCTTTCAGCAGCTTATCGAATTCTTCATAGCTGTTGAATTTTCCATAACGGGCATGCCAGTGTGCAAAATCAATACATATATTGATCCTGGGATCTTCCAGTGCGAGAGAAGTGAGTTCATCAAATGTTCCGAACTGTGAGATTTTACCTGAAACTTCAGGTCTGATCGTTATGGGATTGTTCTCTTCATCAAGCTTGTCCTGAATGAACTTAATCTGTTCCCTGATCTTCGAATAAACATCCTTTGGGTCCTGTTCAAGATAGTATCCGGCATGAAAAACGACTGTATCCGCACCGCACAGATTGGCTATCTTTGCAGAACTGAGGATATATTTCTGTGACATTACAACTTTCTGGTCTTCCTTGGCATTGAGATTGATATAGTAGGGTGCATGACAGCTTAATCTGACATGGTTTTCCTCTGCTGTTTTCCTTACAGCAGGGGCATCAGCTTCCTTGATGTATACCCCATGGACGAAAGCCAGTTCCATACAGCCGAGACCAAGCTCTGCCACACGTTTTATACCGCTGAGTGTGCTTTCGTTTGGCATCTTGCTTGATTCATTCACTGCCGTGGATGCAGGAATACCGGATGTTCCAAATAGTAATGACATAGCGAAAGTATACCATTTTAAAGTGATGTATAATAAATAAAAACTATTGAGGTAAATACACTGGATACTTTAGAAAAAGCAAAACGGATCGCAGCCATTGCAAGTGATAAAATCTGCAATGACATCATTGTCATGGATACCGGATCAATCGGTGCTTTTGCCGCTTATTTCGTAATCTGCAGCACTGAATCAGAAAGACAGACCGATGCTGTAGCTGAAGAAGTGATTCAGCTTTTAAAGAAAGAAAATGAATATCCTCTTCACAAGGAAGGGGAGAATTCCTCCGGCTGGGTCATTGTTGACTATGGTGATGTGGTATTCCACATCTTTTCAGCAGAGGAAAGAAAAAAATATTCATTGGAAGATGTCTGGAAATCCGCAAAAATCATACTTCAAATGGGTTAGCTGGCCTAGAAAAAATAACACCAAGTGAATCCACTTGGTGTTATCGTTATGAGCTTTATAAATACTTAAAGATTATTCTTCTGATTTTCGCTTTTTTCTGATTACTTCAACTTCAGGTGCCGGTTCTGAAAATTCACCAATTGAAGCTGGTTTGATCGAGCCCTTCTTTGGCTTTTTGGCTTCTTTGCCGCCTTTATCTCTACTTCCCATAATTATTTCTCCTCTAGTATGTAGATATTAGAATTTTAACAACCTGTTTCATACAAGTAAAGTTAACTGAAGCTATTCAATGCGTCTTTTGCAGCTGCAATTTCTGCTGCTTTTTTACTGTGACCGGTTCCCTGCCCGAGTATATTGTCATTAGCTTTGACTACGGCAGTAAATGTGCGGTCATGTACAGGCCCGACCTCATTGATGATCGAATATGAAGGCGTTACCTTAAGACGGAGCTGGATAAGTTCCTGCAGCTCGGATTTATAATCGGTTTCTTTCTGGGCTCTCTCCTGAGTTGCCATTTCATCTGCAAAACAGTTTTCCAATACCTTGAAAATTACATCCCATCCGAAATCAAGATAAACAGCAGCTATAACAGCTTCCATTGCCCCTGCCAGATTTCTGGCATTGGATCGTCCTCCGCAGTTCTCTTCGCCTTTTCCCATTATAAGAAGTTCATCTATATGAAAGTGTTTGGCGAGGTCAGCCAGAGTGCTTCTTCTGACCAGTATACTTCTGATTTGTGTAAGAACTCCTTCATCAACGATATCATATTTTTTGAAAAGAACGTCTGCCAGAACGGCTCCCAGAATGGCATCTCCGAGAAATTCGAGACGTTCATTTGATTTGGTTCGTGCCGTTTCATTCAGACATGAACTGTGTGTAAGAGCCTCTTCTATATTTGTGTGGTCTTTGAATGTCAGACCGATTGTTTCTTCAAGTTTGGAAATATCTATACTCAATTTAACCTTCTTCTGATTTGCGCCATTTTTCTTTCAGTGATATATTAATATTATCACATTGGAAATTCGTCTAGCGGTAGGACAACAGACTCTGGATCTGTATACCCAGGTTCGAATCCTGGATTTCCAGCCATTAACTTCCAATCTGAACCACTTTTTCGTTTAGTGTTGTAAAAGATTTTTATTTCCCTTTCTGTACGTGTATTTAAATCGACTTAATTATTCCATTCGGTGTAGAATATACAAACATTATCTAATTAAACGTTCGCTGGTAGTGCCAGTGAGGAGTGAAAGGAAAAAAATGATCGAAGAACAATATCTTCCAATGTATCGTCACAGTCTTGCTCATATTCTTGCCAAGGCAGTTATCAAATTCTACGGAGATGAAAAGATTCAGATCGCGATCGGACCTCAGATCGACAATGGTTTCTACTATGATTTCGGTCTTCCCCACGCAATAACTGAAGCGGATTTCCCCGCAATTGAAAAACTGATGAATGAAGCCATCAAAAAAGGTGATGATTTCGTCCGACAGGAAGTTACCAAAAAAGAAGCACTTGAAATCTTTGCAGATCAGAAATATAAAGTTGAACTCATTAATGACCTGCCTGAAGGTGAAACAATCACAATTTATAAGACCGGTGATTTTGTGGATCTCTGCCGCGGACCTCATGTATCAAACACAAAGGATCTTCAGTCTGCAGCATTTAAAATTGCATCAACATCATCAGCATACTGGCGTGGTGATGAACACAATGACGTCCTCCAAAGAGTTTATGTTTATGCATATCCTTCCAAGGGCGAACTGAAAGAATATCTTGATTTCCTGGCAGAAGCCAAAGCCCGAGATCACAAGGTACTCGGTCCCCAGCTTGATCTTTTCTTCTTTGACCAGAATGCACCCGGTATGCCTTACTGGTTGCCTAATGGTCTGAGAATGCTCAATACCATTCTTCAATACTGGAGAGAAGAACACGAAACTCTCGGATATCATGAAGTTGCAACTCCATTGCTGAACAAGAATGCATTATGGGTCACTTCAGGCCACTGGGATCATTATCGAAACGGTATGTTTGTCATGGAAGACAAAGATGATGATTCCATCTGGGGTCTTAAACCTATGAACTGTCCTAACTCTGTAGTTATCTACAAACGAAAACGACACAGCTATAAGGAATTCCCTCTCAGATATTCAGACAGTGATGTTCTTCACAGAAAAGAAAAATCCGGTGAACTTAATGGTCTTCTCCGAGTTCAGATGTTCCGACAGGATGACTCGCATAACTATGTGACCGAAGATCAGATTGCAGAAGAAGTAAATAATATTCTTGATATTGCCGACAGATTCTATGGCATCTTCGGCCTTACTTACAGACCTGAATTGTCTACCCGACCTGATGATTTCATGGGCGAGATATCTCTCTGGGACAGAGCTGAAGCAGAACTTAAAGCCATCCTGGACAAGAGATACGGTAAAGATGGATACGATATTAACGAAGGTGATGGCGCTTTCTACGGTCCTAAAATCGATATCATTATGAAGGATTGCCTTGGCAGACAATGGCAGATGGGTACCGTACAGCTGGACTTCCAGCTTCCGAGAAACTTTGGTATCGTCTATGTTGCAGCTGACAATACAGAAAAGATTCCTGTCATCATTCACAGAGTTATCTATGGTTCCCTCGAAAGATTCATGGGTATCCTTATTGAACAGTTCAAGGGTTCATTCCCATTCTGGCTTGCTCCTACGCAGGTTGGTATTGTCCCAATCCGTGAAGAACACAATGAATATGCCAGGGAAGTAGCAAAAGTTCTCCGAAAGAATAGCATTCACATCGAACTTGATACTTCCGATACCCATATGAACAATAAGATCAAGAATTACAAGCACTATAAAGTGCCTTATGTAGTCGTTATCGGTAATGAAGAAGTTGAAAACAAAACTGTTTCAATCAACCTCCGAGACGGCAGACAGGTACACGGTATAAAGATCGCTGACTTTGTAAAAATGTGCAATTACATGAACAGAGTAAAGTGTCTTGATTTGATTGCCGGTGTGGATGAAGTCATCCCTGAAACAGATTGTTGTTGCTAATCTGCATTATAAACAAGAAAGATATAACGGACACTCCATGAGTGTCCGTTTTTCTATCATTTGGTCTACAATATACAAGTATAGAATTTTTAGGGGTTGAAGAATGAAGACACAGCTCGAATATGCCCGAGAGGGCATCGTCACACCTCAGCTGAAACATGTTGCTGAGGAAGAGGGCATTCCTGAGGAAGTATTGATAAAAAAAGTTGCCGACGGCAGTGTAGTTATTCCAGCGAATATCAATCATACAAATCTTATCCCGTGCGGTATTGGCGAAGGATTAAGAATAAAGATCAATGCAAACATCGGAACATCATCGGATACAGGTGATGTTAATACCGAACTTGAAAAACTGAAGGTATGTATTGATTACAAAGCTGATGCAGTTATGGATCTCAGCACCGGCGGTGATATCAATGCAATCAGAAAGACTATTATTGAGAACTGTCCGCTTACTATCGGCAGTGTTCCTATATATCAGGCATTAGTTGAAACCACAGCAAGTTATAAAGCTGTTGTTAACATGACTGAGGATGACCTATTCAATGCGATCGAAGCACACTGCAGAGATGGAATGGATTTCATTACAGTTCATTGCGGTATAACTCGTAGAGCAGTGGAGCTGCTTAAGTATGAAGGCAGAGTTACCGATGTGGTATCAAGGGGCGGTGCATTCGTTATTGCCTGGATGCTTCATAATAACAAAGAGAATCCGCTGTATGAACACTTTGATAAGCTTCTCGAAATTGCGCACAAATATGACGTTACATTAAGTCTGGGAGACGGCCTGCGCCCGGGTTCAACCGCTGATGCGACTGATAGGGCCCAGATAGAAGAATTGATTACTCTGGGAGAACTTGTGGACAGAGCAAGAGCCGCAGGTGTACAGGCTATGGTTGAGGGCCCCGGCCACGTTCCTTTGAACCAGATCATTACCAATATGCAGCTGCAGAAAACGATCTGCCACAATGCTCCTTTCTATGTTCTCGGTCCTCTGGTTACAGATATTGCTGCCGGTTATGATCACATCACCGGAGCAATCGGAGGAGCAATCGCTGCGACTAATGGTGCCTCGTTCCTCTGCTATGTAACCCCTGCCGAACATATCGGATTACCGGATATTGAAGATGTTAAAAACGGAATCATTGCCTCCCGTATTGCTGCTCATGCTGCTGATATTGCGAACGGCATTCCGGGTGCTGCTGAACGTGACAGAAGAATGTCTGCAGCACGTAAAAAGCTTGACTGGGAAGGGCAGAAGGTTGAATGCATAGATCCGGTTAAGTTCTCTGAAATGAGAAGAAATAAGCAGACTGCAACCGAAGCATGCTCAATGTGCGGAAAGTACTGCGCAATGAAGATTGTTGAAAAAGAACTCGGCATAAGCTGCGGAGATCATTGTTAGGAGTAGATATGGAAATAACTGTTAAGAGTAAATCATTATTCCGTGGCGGAGATTACGGAATCATAGTTTTTGGAACACAGGACAAAACATTTTTATATGAGACCAAGGACCAGATTATAAAAGATACCGTAAACAGAGCTTCAAAGAAAAAGCTCTTCAGCGGAAAGAAGAATCAGGTATGTGTATTTGATACTGCTTCCTCTGAAACAGCACAGGTTGTTGCATTGTGCGGTATCGGGACCATCGGAAACAATGATGCTGCCCGAAACAACGTAGCTGATGCTATACGTTCTTTACTGAAGCACGGATGCAGCAAAGTCGCAGTAATGATCCCTGAAACAAAAGATGCCGGAGCTTTCGCACAGGCAGTTTGTGAAGGTATTCTTCTGGGATCTTATACATTCAACAAATATAAGACTGTGGATAATGATGACAAAGCAATAAAATCTGTTGTTTTGTATTCAGATAAGAAATATCTGGCAGATGTGGAGAATGCCGCAAACAAGGCTGAAACTATCACTGAATCAGTTTGTCTCGCACGTGATATCGTCAACGAGCCCGGCAATAATCTTGTGCCCGAAGATGTTGCCTCTTTTGCCAGGAAACTTGCCAAGGACAGCAAAAAGCTTAAGGCAACTGTCTATGATGTTCCTGCCATGGAAAAGATGGGAATGGGCGGTATACTTGCGGTAGGCAAGGGCAGTGTCAATGAACCCAGACTTATCACTCTTGCCTATAAGGGACGTCAGAGCGATAAAGTCGACCTTGCGCTGGTCGGCAAAGGCGTAACCTTTGATACCGGCGGTATTTCATTGAAGCCGGATAAGGGTATGGAAGAAATGAAGGGTGATATGGCCGGAGCTGCATCTGTACTCGCTGCGGTTCATGCCATTGCCAGACTTGGCCTTAATATCAATGTCACAGCAGTTGTCGGAGCAGTTGAGAATATGCCGGGAGGAAAGGCTTATAAACCCGGTGATATTATCAAGACATTCAATGGCAAGACAATTGAAGTTATTTCTGCAGATGCTGAGGGCAGAGTTACTCTTGCTGATACAGTTTCATATGCATTCCGTGAAATTAAGGCAGACCGGGTTATCGATGTCGCAACACTGACTGGTGCATGTGTCGTAGCTCTCGGACATGTATGTTCCGGATCATATACAAATAATCAGGCTTTTATGGATCTTTATAAGAAGGCTGCAACCGATGTTGATGAAAAGACATGGCAGATGCCGATGTATGAGGAATACAGAGACCTCAATAAAAGCAGAATTGCTGATGTTATGAATATCGGCGGCGGAAGAGATGCCGGATCCATTACTGCAGCATACTTTATTTACGAATTTATCGAGAAAAGACCCTGGATACATCTTGACATTGCAGGCGTTGAGATGGTTAATAAAACGAAAGGTATATACGTATACGGCGGAACAGGTGTTCCTGTCCGAACTTTTGTTAAACTATCGGAGCTTATTTCTAAAACCCTTTAGAATGCTGACTAGGTGGGATTGATGGCACTGTCGGATCACTCAAGAAAGGTAATGCTGGAGACCCAGTTCTGCAGAGAACTGGATGACCACAGCGTGAGCCTTTTCATGGAAGAATTGCAGGAAACATCATATTCCCGCCAGACCATGATCATCAGTGAAGGGGAAACGATCCAAAAGCTGTTCTTTGTAACAGACGGTATTGCCAAAATCAATAAAATATCCCCTGATGGGAAGGAACAGACTATCACCCTGATCCGAAATGGTGACTATTTTAATGAGACTACTTTAGTCGACAGTTTCCCATCGATTTACAATGTTGAAGCCATCGTTCCTGTCAGAGTCTGTTATATTCCGAATGAAAGTCTGTTAAATCTGATGAAAATGAATTCTTCAATAATGAAGGCGACATTACGTCTGTTATCAAACAGAATCAGATATCTTATTTCACTTGTTGAGGATTTGTCCTTTAGGAGTGTCACAGGACGTGTTGCCAAGATCCTTCTTGCTTACATTAACACAGATGCTCTGCATGCGAAGAACATTACTCAGCGTGATATGGCAGCTATGGCAGGCACGGCAAGAGAAGTTGTCAGCCGTGCGCTCAAATCTCTTGAAGACGAAGGGTATATTGAGATCAACCACGGTAAAATAAAGTTGATTGACATAAAGGGACTTCAGGAACTGGTGGATTTGGTTGAATGATACTAATGTTACGTTTTTTATGTAGCATTGTTGATATAATGTTTACTGATTAAGGATATATAGGATTATCAATGCTTAAACCGATAATAGACTATTCAAAATGTATCACATGCGGAGCCTGTCTAAATGCGTGTCTGCGTGGTGGTCTTGAGATAATTGATAATAAACTTACATTTGTAAGCGAAGATGACTGCACCTGGTGCGGTGTATGTGAAGATGTATGCCCGACCGGTGCCATCACATGTCCTTATACCATTGTCGCAGCGGATATAGCCGACGAATCATAAAATTGCATTAACTGATACGTTAAATCAGGTGTTGCATTTCAGTTGCCGACCCATTATAATTTCCAACTTGTATTGTCAAAAATGGAGTATTAAGTAAATATGGCTAATTGGAAATCAAATCCCTGCCCAAAATGTGGCGGCAGTTTATTTTTAGATATTGATGAGACCGGTTATTTTGACCATTGTCTTCAGTGCGGTTACACCAGATGCAGATCAATGCAGACCTGCCCTCAGTGTGGTGCGGTGATGGAGTATACGAATTCAGCTTATCACTGTCTTAACTGTGAAGGCGTTGAAATCCGCTAATCTGCAGCTTTTGCAAGCCTTTCCAGTATAACTGACTCTTCAAGTCCTTCAACAAGAACCGTTTTGATTCTGGAAGTCTGTCCTTTATCGAGGCTGATATTGCTCTTTGCAATATCAAGAACATTGCTGAGGTATTTTATAAGTTCATTATTGGCTCTTCCTTCGATAGGCTGAGCCTTTATTCGTATCTGCCAGACATCATCAATACATCCTGTGATGGCATTGGCTTTTGCATTGGGTGTTAATTTGATTCGGATGCGATACAATATAATTTCCTGCAAGCAACACTTTTAAGAGGATGTTAGCATGAATGATGAGATGCGTAAAGAATACTGTGATATCGATGAAGAATTGTCTGACCTTGTCGGATATGCTTCCGGACTTCTGATTAAGAACAAGCTTGTGATCGGTTTTTCCGAATCAGCAACAGGTGGCCTTCTTTCCAAACTGTTTACAGACCGACCTGGTATTTCTGCATGCTATAACGGATCTGTCTGCGCATACAGCGATTCAGTTAAGAATAAGATTCTCGGTGTAAGTAAAAAGGCCATAGAACAGTTCGGCGCAGTCAGTGGTCTTGTTGCACAGCAGATGGCTGTCGGAGGACGAAGAGCACTCGGTGTGGATATCTGCATGTCTGAAACAGGAATTGCAGGCCCCGGCGGGAGTGAATATAAACCCGAGGGTTTATTCTTTTTCGGATTTTCATACACCGGAGAAGCAGAAAGCAGAATGTCTGTCTTCAGCGGAAGCAGGGATGAAATACGCAAAATGGCAGCAAAGGATGTGCTGATATGGCTATGCGAAAAATTAGAAGCCATTTCCAGCAAGGAGATACTTTAATGGATAGAATTGATAACAGAACCAATGATCAGATCAGACCGGTCACAATCACTCCGTCTTTTCAGGAATTTGCAGACGGATCGGTCCTTATTGAATCAGGAAAGACCAGAGTCATCTGCTCGGTTTCAGTCGATGATAAAGTCCCTCCGTTTTTGAAGAACAGCGGAAGAGGATGGGTAACAGCAGAATATTCAATGCTTCCCAGGGCAACTCTTGTAAGGACACCGAGAGATATTACCAAGGGTTCCATTAACGGAAGGAGTCAGGAAATCCAGAGATTGATCGGAAGATCACTAAGATCAGTTGTTGATATGAACGCATTGGGAGAAAGAACACTGCAGATAGACTGTGATGTTATCCAGGCTGACGGCGGAACAAGAACAGCTTCCATTACCGGTTCATATGTTGCTGTATACCAGGCTCTTTACAACATGGTAAGCATGGGAGTTTTCAATGAGATCCCAATCAAGGATAAACTGGCAGCAATTTCCGTCGGTGTTCTCAAAGATGAAGTTTTATGCGATCTTTGCTATGAGGAAGACAGCACAGCCGACTGCGACTTCAATGTTGTTATGCAGGGAAGCGGAAAGTTTGTTGAGCTGCAGGGAACTGCTGAGGGCAATCCGTATTCCAGGGAAATTTTGAATAAGATTATCGATACTGCTGATAAAGCGATCAGGGAACTTTTTGAAATACAGCAGAAAGCTATCGATTCTTTCACAAAATAAAAAGCATTATTCGGTTTTAACAAAAGAAACCGGCTCTGATACCAAATAGAGTCGGTTTTTATTTGAAAAGTATATTTGCAGTAAAAATAAACAGATAAGTGTGAAATGGATAGAGAATAGATTCGCGCCTAGTGGGATTCGAACCCACGACACCCAGTTCCGAAGACTGGTGCTCTATCCGCTGAGCTACAGGCGCATGTCACGTATTCAGTTCTTAGTCGAGTGGGGTGGGTAGAGAGATTTGAACTCTCGATCTCCAGGGCCACAACCTGGCGCCTTAGGCCTCTCGGCTATACCCACCACAGACAAATAGAAATTATATAAGATAATTCGGTTTCATGCAATTTGACCCGAATTATTCTCATTTTGGGCTCTGTCTTTTACCATTGCTCTGTATCTGATCATTGCGATTATAGTTGAAACGATCGATGTGACACTCATGATCAGATTGGTATATGCACCGACACTGAAGTTATATACAATCCATGACAGCTGATTGAACAAAATCACCCGTCTGAATTTTTCTGAATTTTCCTGAACTGAAGCAATTGCATAAAGTACTGCACATGCTCCGGAGAATAAATCTTTCCAGTCTTTGAACACGATTACTGTTCCTGTGATTGTTACAATGACGAATACAATTGCAATTATTATTCTTAGTTTTCTTTCCCCGGCATGCTTGCTTTTGTTGACAAAGTACATCAGGACTGTCAGGAATGCTGCCACAAAACAGACCCATGCTCCGGACATACCGTCAAGTAAGGCAAATGTAACGACAGCTATTACATTGGTCAGAACATGGCTGATAAGGATATGGTTAATATCCTTGAAATGAATGCTTATAATGCCTATTGCTGTAGTAACAAGCCCTAATATCTGGGCAATGATGAAATTCAAATTGCTCTCCGCTTTCTAATAACTGGATTATATTACTACATCTGTTTAAATTTGACAGCCTTTTAATACTTCAATTACACTAAACAAAGCTGATGTAGCTCTATCGAGAGTGGTGGTGAAGGTGATGGCCTGATGATCCACCCGGCAACCTTTAAAGTTAAAGGTGCCAAAGCCATACCCCGTCTGGGGAACGATAGGTCGCAGTGCGAAAAATGAAGGTATATTTGTTTGTTAAGCCGCACTGTAGAACTACAGTACGGCTTTTTGTTTTGTAAAAGGGGAAGAAAAATGGAGTATTTGTTCAGTTCTGAATCTGTTTCAGAAGGGCATCCTGACAAAATGGCTGACCAGATCAGCGATTCTATTCTGGATGCATATATCGAAAAGGATCCTTATGCACACGTTGCCTGTGAGACAATGCTTGCAAAGGAACTTGTCATAGTTGCCGGAGAAGTGTCCGGAAAGAATTCGTCCCAGGTGGATTGTGAAAGAATCGCAAGGGATACTATCAAGGAAATAGGTTATAAATCACCCGATGATGCTATCGATCCTGATAAGTGCAGTGTTCTGCTTTATATCTCTGAACAGTCCAACAACATCAATGATGCCGTCTCACATAATGACGGTGATCTCGGTGCTGGTGACCAGGGTCTGATGTTCGGATATGCAACAAATGAAACTCCGGAGTTGATGCCGCTTCCTATTTCTCTTGCTCATAAGCTGATGTTCCGACAGACAGAATTGAGAAAAGCAGGAGTTATTCCCTGGCTGAAACCGGATGCAAAAGCACAGGTGACTGTCCTTTATGATCACAATAAACCTGTATCTGTTAAAAAGGTGGTTCTCTCCACCCAGCATAATCTCGGTATTTCACATGCTGAAATCTCTGAAACAGTTAAGAAACAGATCATCCTTCCCGTTATTCCTGAAAATCTGGTTGCAGATGATATTGAATACTTCATCAATCCTTCCGGTGAATTCTCAATCGGCGGACCTATTGCCGATGTCGGCCTGACCGGAAGAAAAATAATTGTTGATACCTACGGCGGAAGCTGTCCTCATGGCGGCGGCGCATTCTCAGGCAAAGATCCCACAAAAGTTGACCGTTCCTCAGCCTACATGGCCAGATATATCGCGAAGAATATTGTTAAGAGCGGTATTGCCGAAAGATGTATGGTCCAGATCGCTTATGCTATCGGTAAAGCTGAACCTGTTTCTGTTATGGTTGATTCCATGGGAACCAGTGATTATTCACCTGAGCAGCTTACCCGAATGGTTACAACGCTTTTCGATCTCCGACCCAAAGCAATCATTGATACTCTCGATCTGAGAAGACCGATCTATAGGAAAACTGCAACCTGCGGGCACTTCGGAAGAACCGATGTCGAATTCCCATGGGAAAAGACTGACCGATGTGCGGAAATTAAATCATTCATATATTAATGTTTCTCTGTTAGAATTAGATTTAGTCCGTTTTTGGAGAAAACAATGAATATATCGATGAATCCTATAATACTTACGATCGGTTCGCTTGAACTGCGTTGGTATGGCGTGATGGTTGCTCTTGCAATTCTCACTGTAGTTTTTTGGACATATTATCAGACAAAGAAAGGTGCAAAGATAACATCCGATCAGGTCCTGAGCGGTTTTATCATCGGTACTATTTCCGGTATTATCGGTGCCCGTCTGCTTCATGTCGTTGATTACTGGAGCTATTACAGCGCACATCCTGAGAACATCATCGGCGGTGATGGCCTGGCCATATACGGAGGTATATTAGGTGCTGCACTCGGCCTGCTGATCTACAGTAAGTTTTCAAAGTTCAAAGCACTTTATTTATTTGATGTTATGGCACCCGGCATAGCTTTTTCTCAAGCTGTCGGAAGAATCGGGTGTCTTATCAACGGATGCTGCTACGGTGCTCAGTGTGATTTGCCATGGGCAATATCATATTCACATCCGGATTCCTTTGCCGAAAGATTAAATGTCGGTTATCATCCCACACAGGTTTATGAAATGATCTTCATGGTCATTCTCGGACTTGGTCTGATCCTTCTGAAGAAAAAGATCAGATTCATGGGATCACAGTTCTATATGTATTTCGGATGTTACTCTGTTTTCAGATTTGCAGTCGGGTTCATCAGAGATAATGAGACTGTTGTTGGAAATCTGGTACAGTCGCAGGTAATCGGTCTTGTCGCATCGATTATATGTTTCGGATTACTGGGTTATAACTATTACAAATACAAGAAAAATGGTTCGGTTGATGCTGAATTGGCAGCAATTGAAGCCGGTGCTCCGGTAGAAGAAGTAAAAGAAGAAAGCGAAGAATAATGGCTGAAGTTGAAAATTTAAAAGTTATGATTGAGATCCCGAAGGGGAGCCGCAACAAATACGAATATGATCATGAGCATCATTGCATTCGATTTGACAGGATGCTTTTCTCTGCAATGCATTATCCCAATGATTACGGATTTGTTCTGGATACATGGGCAGAAGATGATGATCCTCTTGATGCCCTCGTCATGGTATGGGAACCGACATTCCCGGGGTGTCTTATTGAAGCCAGACCCGTAGGTATGTTCAAAATGAAAGATGAACATGGACCTGATGCCAAGATATTATGTGTCCCTCCCGGTGACCCGCTATGGAACTATATCCATACTCTGGATGATGTTCCTCCTCACATGCTCAAGGAAATCGAACATTTTTTCAGAGTTTACAAGGATCTGGAACAGAAGAAGACCGGTATAGAAGGCTGGGCAGGTCTTGATGAAGCTCTGCAGGTTATTGCGGCAGCCAAAAAGCGTTATATAGAACGTCAGAATAACCTCATGAATTTCCTGAAATAGATTTTTGGTTCAGACTATCAATGTTATATGTGAGAGATTACAGTAGAATGTAATCTCTTTTTTTTAATCAATAAGTTGATTTGGTGAGACATTTGCTTATCTCAAACGACTTATAGATGAAAGGTTTTGTAAAGGAGCAGATCATATGGATAACGGTGCAGGTAGCTACCGCCGTTTTCTTGATGGTGATGATGAAGGCATAGTGGAGATCGTAAGAGATTACAAAGACGGACTTATACTCTATCTGAATAATCTTGTACAGAACATCTACATTGCCGAAGAAATGACAGAGGATACCTTTTTCCGGCTTATGACTAAAAAACCTAAGTATTCGGGGAAAGCGTCTTTCAAGTCATGGCTTTACTCTATAGGGCGTAATGTAACTGTCGATTATATAAGACACAATTCCAAATATATAAACACTCCTGTAGAAGATATGGAGACATATCTCAGAGATGAATCTGATTTGGAGGAGTCTTACATAAAAGAAGAGCGGAAGTTAATGATCCGCAGACTGCTTGATAAACTTCCGACAGATTACAGACAGATCATATGGCTCATTTTCTTTGAAGGTTTTTCAAACGAAGAGTCATCGAAAGTAATGAAAAAAAGTGCCCGTCAGGTAAGAAATCTCCTTTACCGAGCCAAACAATCTTTAAGAGGAGAACTTGAAAAGGAGGGATTCGTCTATGAAGAGCTCTAAAGAAATGACAGACAGTCTGTTTGATAGACGAGACGAATATATGAAACAACAGAGAACCAGAAGGGGTTTGATGACCGCAATCGCCGGCGGTGTAGGATGCGTAGCTCTTGTTGCACTTGTGGGCTTCGGGATCTGGGGAGCAGTAAATAACGGAATGAATAATCCTGCCCCGACAATATCTGACATGAAAGTGATCTGGGCAGACAGTTCATACATGGAAGTCACTCAGAACGGTGTCAGTACTAAACTCGAAAACGCTATTAATTCTTTTGGCAAGGATAAGGTCTTTGCAATTCTTGCAATGCCTGAAATTGATTACAGTTTTAAATATCAGGGTAAAACTCTCGAGGAACTCAGCAATGCCTTAAGAGAGGAAGTAATGCTTCCTGAAAAACTGTGGCAGCTGCTTAAATCAGGTGATTTCCTGAAATATGGAGAGGCTCTTTATACGACCGGAACACCTGAAGGTGAAAAATGGGATAAAGCCCTTTATGAACAACAGATAAACTTTTTCGGCAAGGATCTTTTGGAAAAATATATTGTAGACGGCCAGTTCCTCAGTGAAAAAGTTGAACAGGATATAGAGAAAGCAGAAAAGAACAATACTGCACAGGATGCCTACAATAAAGCGATGTCAGCTTATCTTGAAAAAATCGCTTCATCAGTCAACGGATCAATGCCGTCCCAAACGGTACCTGAAAGGAATGCAATAATCATTTTTCTGACCGGAGATGCGTTTTCAGAATTTAAAGCTGACCACTCAGAAGGCTGGATATATGATCTGGCTCCCAAGGGTGGAAATACAACACAGGTTACAGTTGATGTTATGACTGTTAATCCGTAGTAAAAAAAGGAACTGACAAAATGACCTCTTCACCCGAAGAGGTCATTATTTTTACAGATATTGTTTGATCTTCTGCGCTGAACTGTTGCCGACGACTTCGGCAAGTTCTTCAACTGATGCCTGTCTGATGTTATCCACTGATCCGAAGGACTTCATGAGTGCCTGTTTTTTCTTTGGTCCGATTCCTGGAACCACATCAAGCAGTGAAACGAATGTATTCTTATCTCTGAGGCTTCTGTGGAAACCGATGGCATATCGATGTGATTCATCTCTGACTCTCTGCAGGAGCTGACGGGCAAGGGAGGATTCAGGAAGTTTCAGGCTTTCCTCTTCACCCGGAATAAAGATTTCTTCATGCTGTTTTGCAAGGCTGATGAAGGTAATGTTGAAATCCCCGAGTTTATGAACGGCTTCCATTACTGAGTTAAGCTGACCTTTGCCTCCATCGATGAGGATGATATCCGGAGTTGTAGCAAAATCTTCTCCGACATGGGTAAGACGTCTGGTGAGAACTTCCATCAGAGATGCAAAGTCATTGGGACCCTCAACTGTCCGGATCTTATATTTCCGGTATTTCTTGTTTGCCGGTTTACCATCTTCAAAAACCACCATGCTGCCCACACTCTGGTGTCCCTGGGTGTTTGAGATGTCGTAGCCTTCGATTCTGCGGGGGATTTTATCAAGTTTAAGTATTTCCTTCAGTTCTTCCAGAGCAGGCTTTATTTGGGAGGGAAGATGAGTGTTCTTGATACGCATCTGGACCAGACCTTTTTCGGCATTTTCCTTCACAATCTTAATCAGGCTTTTTCTTGCTCCCTTAGTCGGGACTGACAGTGTGACGGCAGCGTTGCGCTGTTCCCTGAGATAGTCTTTTATGACCTGTTCATTTTCAACGGGAAATTCGGTGATGATCGTTCCGGGAATGTTGGTTGAAACTGAATAGTATTGCTCGACAAATGACGACATCACCATTGAATCGCTTTCATCCGCTGTTCCTTTGAGAATGAACTGTTCCCGGCCGAGGATGCTTGAGTTTCTGATCATGAAAACCTGCACACAGCACTGATTGTCGTCCCTGGCAAATGCGATCGCATCCAGGTTGCCTTTGACCATCACTGACATCTTCTGCCAGTTAAGGATCTTTTCAATGGATTGTATTCTGTCACGTATCTCTGCAGCTTTTTCAAATTCAAGGTTTTCGGAATAGTTATCCATCTGTTCCTTAAGCTGTTTGAGTATCTGTTTATCCTTTCCTTCCAGAAAGCTGATGACATTAAGGATTATCTTCCTGTAATCCTCATGTGAGATATAGCCCATGCAGGGTGCAGTACACTTATGCATATCATATTCGATACAGGGACGGGTACGATGCGTGTTGACCTTGCCTTCACAGTTTCTGAACGGAAACATATTGCGGAGAGTTTCCACAGTGATCCTTATCGATCTGGCTGATGAAAAAGGACCGAAGTATTTTGCTCCGTCATCGTGCAGACTTCTAACAAGGTCCACGGTAGGCCATTCATCATTCAAGTTTATTCTGATATACGGAAAACCCTTGTCATCCTTCAATGCAATGTTGTAATAGGGACGGTATCGTTTGATAAGGTTAAGCTCAAGAACAAGTGCTTCTGCTTCGGTGTTTGTGACGTAATATTCAATGTCGCATATATGCTTCACCAGTTCATTGGTCTTAGGTGTATGAGTGTTTCCGGTGAAATATGATTTTACGCGGTTACTGAGATTGATTGCCTTCCCGACATATATGATCTTCCCGTTAATGTCTTTCATCAGATAGACACCGGAATTGGATGGAAGGCTTTTGACCTTTGCCCTGACAAGTTCTGAATTAGTATTGACCATAGAAAAATTGTATCACAAAGAAAAATGATTAATTGGAATTTACGCACAGATTATTTGATCGTCAGGTATAAAATGCGTTTGACGATACGTAAGATTAAATGTTTTAATTATAATACATGGCGCATTCGTCTAGCGGCCTAGGACGTGGCCCTCTCAAGGCCAAGATCACGGGTTCGAATCCCGTATGCGCTATTTCCCATTAATAATATTCCTAAGGGCATAAATGAAAGCAGCTAAAGCTATTGCAAAGGAAGTTGTTCAAACGCTTTTGCCTATACTGCTTGTTGTCCTGGTAATGCAGCTTGTATTTATTCGTCCGGGCCTGATGGAATGGCTCGATTTTGTAATAGGTGTTTTGCTTACAGCGGTAGGGATGTTCCTGTATCAGCTGGGCGCAAAACTTGGCTTGCTTCCCATGGGCAATGCCATTGGTTCCGGTATCTCGCTGTGGGGTACTACCGTATTGATAGTCTTGGTCTTTCTGACTATCGGTTTCGCGATAACGATGTCGGAACCCAATGTGGCGGTATTGAGCAATCTGGTTGAATCTATCACCGATGGCAGGATCAGCGGTGATCTTCTGCAGTTGTCCGTTGCTTATGGCGCGGGAGTCATGCTTATTGTTGCCATTATCTGTATGATCAGAAAGATCTCCTTTAAATATCTCTATCTTATCGGATACGGTGTTGTTCTGATTATTTCTTTCTTCGTTCCTGCGGATTATCTGGCTATGGCATTTGATGCCGGAGGATTCTCCTCAGGTCTGATCAGTAATCCGTTTCTTCTCACCACCGGAACCGGTATTGCTTCACTTATGTCCCGCAGAGGCAGTGCGGCCGCCAATGGTTTCGGTATCATAGGCTTTACTGCTCTCGGACCTATCCTTGCAGTAATGATAATAGGACTGTTCGTATGACGATATTCACTGAAATATGGGATTATCTTGTTGCGAATATTTCCAGCATTGCGAATGGACTGCTTCCTATTGTCGTATTGTTTCTCATACTTCAGATCGCATATCTGAAAATGCCTTTCAAGGGTGTTATGAAAATGATCGCCGGAGCACTTATAGCGGCTGTCGGTCTGATGCTTTTCATCGCCGGCGTGAGTATATGTTTTTATCCTCTCGGAGAAAAAATAGGTGCGGTTATTGCAACGTTTGAATATAAGTGGATGATACCTGTATCAGGTCTTATCCTAGGTTTTGTGGCAGCGCTCAGCGAACCTTCGATCCGAATTCTTGCTGATCAGCTGTCTGACTTTACCAGCGGTGTAATTAAACGCAATCAGGTCATTATCACTATTTCCATCGGTGTAGCCATTGCCTGTGCTGTTGGAATGCTCAGACTGGTTTACGGAATACCGATTCGTTATTTTATCATTCCGGGTTATGTCCTTATCCTCGGACTGATGTTCCTTTGCGATCCGCAGTACGTGACTATGGCTTTCGACTCGGGTGGTGTAGCCACAGGTCCTCTTCCTGCAGTATTCCTTACTGCTGTAGCGATAGGACTTCTTTCATCAATTAGCGATGTACAGTCTTCAGCTGACAGTTTTGGTCTTGTGGCACTTATAGTTATGGCGCCAATTATTGCGATGCTCCTTCTGGGCATTGTGTATAGGATTGCAAAAAGCAGAAGCAGAAGAAAAGGAATTGAATACAAAACAAGAGGTTAAAGTGTATGAATACTATGGATGTTTGTTTGATTGTCTCTATTGTGAGAAAAGGCTGGGCTGAAAAGGTAATCAGTGCAGCAAAAAGTCATGGAGCTACAGGCGGCACAACCATGCTGGGCAGAGGTGTCGGAAAAAGTGATGCACCTAAGATCCTCGGAATGGAAATAGAGCATGAACTTGAAATAGTTCTTGTTGTGACCCCCAGAGCCGTCAGTGATTCCGTTATACGTGAGATCTCAGACTCATGCGGTATCAGTGATGACGGACACGGAATACTGTTCGTTGTTCCTGTAGAAAGTGTTATCGGTCTTTCAGAAGCAGTTAATCTCTGGTCTGACGAAGAAATCAAAGCTTCCAAGAATGACAAAGATGAGAAGAATACTGATAAAAAAGAGAAAGAAGACAAAAAGGAAAAGAAAGATAACAAAAACAAGGAAGAGATTCTCAACATCTGGCCTGATGATGAACTGATTCCTCCTGAGGCACGTTAGTTTCGTTCTTTGTTGATATTCAGTCAATATCAGTCAGCTAAACTGTAAACGGAAATGATTGAGTCCATATAAAGGAGGCCTGATGTGAAGAAAATACTATTGAGTATTCTTGTTCTGGCGCTTGTGCTGAGCTCAGCTGCATGCGGAAAAAAGGATGATAAGGATAAGGACAACTATCTATACACTTCAGTTATTGAGTATGAGTACAACAATAACGGCAATGCTGTCAAAACCACTTACCGTGATAAAAACGGTGATATAGAAAGCTGGATCAGAACAGAATATGAACAGGATGGAACAAAGTCGCTTACTTCATATTTCGATAAAAACGGAAATATTCAAAACAGACAGTACTATGAATACGATTATGATGGAAATCTGACCAAGGATTCTTTGTATGATGGCTATAATTCTCTCATTTCATACCAGAAATATGAGTATTCAGATGACGGAAAAAGTGTAAAAACTGTTTATTATAAAAAGACAGTTGCGGAAAGATCTTCATTGACCACATATGATTCATCCGGAAATGTTGTCAGTATAGTTTTATACGATGGTTCCTCTAAGATTTACGAAAAGGATGAATATCAGTATGATCAGAGCGGGAGGATCAGTAAAATCACTTTCTATGATGGTACGAATACAGTTACCTCATATGAAGAATATGAATATGATTCATCCGGAAAAAACATCAAGACTGCAATTTATGATTCCGGCAGCACTATGATTATGAGATCTGAAAACGAATTTGATGCGAAGGGAAATGTCATTAAAACAACATTCTATTACTATTCTTAATCTATTGATTGTATTCTGTGAGTAAAATAAAAAATCTCCTGTTCGTTGAGATGAACAGGAGATTTTTGTTTATGTGCTACTGAGTCAGGACTCTATCCTGCCTGTGCTTCATCCTTTTTTTCGGCAGCTTTTTCCTGTCGCTCTTTCATTGTCTTTTCATATTCATTTCGGACATATTTCTCAAGTTCATCAAGAGCTGGAGGAGAAACATAGAATACCTGGATGTCAGGATCAAACTGCAGCTTATGACCTTCTTCAAGGAAGAGCAGGGCAGTCTGCTGAGGCCCCAGTTCTTTGTTGATGGTATTCTGCAGATATTCATCCCGTGCTTCAATGCTCTTCTTGTAGTTTTCCGAAACCACATCATATACAGATTTAGTCATGATCTGGGAAGTCTGAATGATTCTGTTCCAGTCCATGAATACTTCAAAGAGTTCTCTGTCTTCAATTACCTTGAATTTGGTGCCTTCTTCCAGGGCACTTTCGATAATCAGATAACTTCCGCATCCATATGATTCAGTTGTTTTCTTAATGTCTTTATCATCGACCAGCATTTCATGGAAGATGTAATCTGCCATGCCGATTTTTCCCTGAAGTTCGTATACCTGGTCAAATGCCTGTTTCCAATATCTGTCAACATAATCATTGATAGTTGAATTCTGCTTGCTGACAAGGAACAGCAACGGGATAAGGATTAATTTTCGATCGTTCTTATACTGATCTGCTGATGGCTTTTCAATTTTACCTAGTTCTGCCATTTCCCCCTCCTTTTATTGGCTATTAGTTAATGCCTGTATCTAATTATACATTAGAAATTCTATGGTACAATTATATTTTAGTTATAATGGAGTGAAAAATGTGGGGTGTCACGGGACACGACAAAATAATCAGCCATCTTGAGAATTCAGTTGTCAATTCATCTCTGGCGCATTCTTTTCTGATTACTGGAATAGACGGGGTAGGGAAAAAAGAACTTGCTGTTGCCCTTGCCCGCAGATTATTCTGTCAGTCAGATGATCCTCCGTGCAATTCGTGCAATGTGTGCAGAAAAATATATGACACATCTGTACGTGATGAATCTATCCGCTTTAAGCATCCGGATGTGATATACGTTACCTGGATGACTGAGAAAGATGAAGAAGACAGCGAAAAAACTTATCTCAAAAAGAATGCAATTGTTATCGAACAGATCAGAGACATCAAGGCACAGATGGCAACGGCTCCTTTTGAAGGCCCTGCAAGGTTTTTTATCATTGACCATGCAGACAGTATGACGCCGGGTGCTTCAAATGCTCTTCTGAAAATACTCGAGGAACCGCCTGAATATGTTCACTTTTTTCTGCTGTCCGACAAACCGGGAAACATCATAGATACAATAGTATCCAGATGTCAGAGAATTGATCTTCTTCCTGTCCCGGTTGAGATAATTGAAAACCATCTCTTTGAAAACCCTGAATATGATCACGACAAAGCTGTACTCGCAGCTCATCTCAGCAACGGCGCTCCGGTCAAAGCTGAGAGATTTATGAATGATCAGAAATGGTGGGATACCAGAAACAGCTCGATAGCTGAAATGCTTTCTGTGGTTAAACTCTCTCCTGCCGCCAGGTTTGATTATGCTGCTTCTTTTAAGGGACAGGGTGCTGATAAGCGTAATTCAATTATCGATACCCTTGATTTATGGCTTACCCTCTGGCGGGATATTCTTCTTATCAACGTCGGATTATCTGATAATGTGATCAACAGAGATTATTTTGCTGACCTATCAGGGATAGCGGAGTATACTTTAGCTAAGGATATAAAGAATTTCCTGTTTGCAATAAAACAGAGTATGGGTTTTATTAAAGGAAATGCTAATATGCAATTGACGATGGAAGTACTGATAATGGACATGCCGGTACTATCCTCGCAGAAGTAGGTGTCAATTGAAACAGTTTATAGGTGTCAGGTTCCGCAGATGCGGAAAAGTATATACATTCCTTGCCACTGATCTGACATTGGAGGAAGGAAATGTTGTTGTGGTTGATACGGTGAACGGGTTATCTCTCGGAAGTGTTGTCACAATCAAGGATGTTGATGAAAACGAAGAACTGCCCGAAGATATCAAGCCTGTCCTTCGTGTTGCCACAGAAGATGATTTTGCTCAGGAAAGAAAGCTCACTGACAAAGAGAGCTATGCATTGAATGAATGCGGAAAGATCATCACAAGACTGAATCTTGAAATGAAACTCATTTCAGCAGAGTATAACCTTGATGCAAGTCATATCACTATATATTTCAGTGCAGAAAACAGAGTGGACTTCAGAGAACTTGTGAGGGATCTCAGTCACATTCTCCACTGCAGAGTTGAACTCAGACAAATAGGACCCAGAGATGAGGCAAAAATACTGGGCGGTTACGGAAGATGCGGAAGAGAGCTGTGCTGTGCAGGTTTTCTGACAGAATTTGCGCCTGTATCCATTAAGATGGCAAAAACCCAGGATCTTCCTTTGAACCCTCTGAAAATATCAGGTGTTTGCGGCAGACTGCTTTGCTGTCTGGGTTATGAAAATGATCTGTACAAAGAACTGCGAACAAATATTCCTAAGAACGGCACCAAAGTCGATACAAAAGTCGGCAGAGGCGTTATAACCGGATCGAATATCCTTTCACAGACTGTTATGGTTACTTATGAAACAGGTGCGTGTGTGGAATATCCGCTGAAGGATGTTAAAATTGTTGCAGGTGCAAAGGTTGATTCATCAAGTAACGATTTACAGGATGAAATAACCGAAGAAGAAATAAAGGATATCATAGATTAAGGCGTAAGTATGGCAGAAGAAAAACAGCAGCAAACAGTTGCAAAAAATGTGTCTAAGCATTCACTTTGTTTAGCATTACCCAATGGCCACTGTGTCGCGATAATAAGAAAAGGTACCGAATTACCTGTCAAGCGAACAATCAAAGTGACAACTACCGAAGTTGATCAGCCTAATATCTGTCTGGATATCAGACTTGGTGAAAACCTGATGGCTGAAGATAATTTCGCTTTCAGTAAGATCAAACTCGATAACATTCCCAAAGGTGCAGCCGGTGCCCCTGTAATCAGGGTGACATTCAAATCATATATAAACAGCGTATATGATCTGGTTATCCACTATACAGAAAAGGATTCGGGACAGACGCTTACGGTTTTCCCGTCTTTCGGTCTCTCTCAGGATGAGATCAAGGCCATCCATAAAAAGGTTCAGGAAAAGGCAAAAACCATCGTACCATTCGATATGGGCGAGACACAGAAAATAATTCCGCTTGGAAAATCCGCCTAGTTTCTTCTGAACGTTTGTTTCTTTTCCGGTATTTCCTGCTCAGGGAACCTGTAATCCGATGCAAGAATAGTAAAGACGATACCGACTTTAGGATCTGCCAGTCGGGATGATATACGTCTGTCCATATCGTTCAGGGATACTGATGATGTGATAACCGTCGGAAGTTTAGAGTTATATCTTGTATTGATTATTCTGTACAGTTCATCCTGATTCCATGCCGATGAATTAACGGCACCAAAATCATCCAGAACAAGCAACGGAGCTTTCTTTACGCGTTCAATGACATCATTGTAGGACGTGTCACTATTGCGGTTGAAAGAGGATTTAAGCTTGTTCAGCAGTTCTGAAACATCCACAAAGATCGCCGGTTTATTATGCTCATACTGATAATTGACTATGGATGCTGCCAGATGAGTTTTTCCGCAGCCGATCTCTCCGATGAATACAAGCCATCCTTCAGGATTCCTTGCATAATCCAGAGCTGTCTGGTAGGCTCTTTCAAGATTTTCCTGTATATCTTTCGGAAGATTGGGGAGTTTGTAATCAAAACTCTCAAATGTCATTGATTTCTGAAGCTGATAGTCACTCGGCCATGCATACTGTTCGTCATTCGCAGCTGCATTAAGTTCAACAACAATGCAGTTGGCTTCATTCTGGAAACGTGCTTTCCATCTTTCATCAAGATCATTTGGGTGGGTACTTGATGTTATGACCATTGGCAGATGGTTATTCAGACGATATGAGAAGATCTGATCCAGTTTTTCACGGGACCATTGGTTATCTGCCTGAAGTCCGAAATCATCAATGATGAGAAGGGGAGTGTTGCGGATCCCGTCAAGAACATCATCATAGGAATTCTCTGAATCAAACTGGGTACTGCTTTTGATTTTATCCAACAGGTCGGATGCACTGTCATAGTAGAAGTACTGGTTCAGAGTATATCTTCTGTTGCCTATGGCAGCTGCAAGCTGTGTTTTGCCTGTACCGGGTCCTCCGTAAATATAAAGCCACCCTTTGGGATCTTCTGCATATTCTCTGCATTTAATGAATGATGCGTTGTATTTTTCCTGGTTCTGTTTTTTCAGACTAGTTCCATTCGGATCAAGGCTGGCAAAAGTTACATCTATAAGCATTCCTATATTGGAAAGCTTCTGGATATACTGCTGTCGATGGGCACGGTTAATGGCAATCGTACAGTCACAGGGTTTGGCGGCAGAATAATCCACAGAACCGTCTTCTCGTCTTGGATACAGGTAACCTGCTCCGTGACATTTCGGACATGCTGCTCTTATTGCATCTTCATCACTAGTGTCTGCTGATGCTTCCATATTTTCCAGTGAGGAATCGCTTGGGGTCATGCTGCGCATTACTTTGTCCAGTTGTTCCCATTCTGCCATCTTTTTTACCCTCTGTCTGCCAATTTTGTAAAATTGCCTTGATATATTTCCAATTTCGTTTGTTTAATGAGACTGCTTCTTTAAATGCTTCATTGATCCATGATTCAGGATATTCTTCACTGGCCATCTTCAGCTCTTCTACGATTATCGGAGTAAGTCTGCCGATGTTGTTTTCATATAAAACATAAATCGTAGGCTTTATATCAGGCTCACTGAAATCATCTTTTACCAGCTCCGATGTTATGTATCCGTTCTTTTTCAGCTCATCAGCGAGTCGCTTCCCATTACTGTTGTTCAGGATGTAAAGAGTATCAGATTCATTTGTCATGGAAATAAACAAGCCGAATCCGACACCTTTGTCCAGTGCAACTTTGATCCTTTCAGAATCTTCAAATGATATATCGTCTGCTTTGCAGAATTTTGATCCGTTCGGTTTCTGATATATGATGTTGAATGCCTGCAAAAGAATGTTGATCTCATCTGCATTCCTGATCTGTTTGACGATATCTGTGATAAACACTCTCGGTACCGGAGTGAAATCCATATTGTTCTGGGTATTTGTCATGCCGTTCATGGTGTACCTAAGTTTTCTGTTGCCAGATTACCGAACTTTGTATATTCAGGTTTGAAATGTACGCGGACGGAACCTGTTGCACCATTTCTGTTCTTTGCAATTATGATATCGGCAAGCTCTCTGGGATACTCTTCACCGGGATGTTGTCTTGCCCATTCTTCTTCTGTTCTGTAATACATTGCTTCTCTGTGTACAAACAGTACCAGATCAGCATCCTGTTCGATACTGCCGCTTTCTCGAAGATCCGAGAGCTGGGGGATCCTGGTTTTGTTGCTTTGATCACCTCTTCTGTCGACGGCTCGGCTTAACTGAGAAAGGGCAATGACAGGAACATTCAGTTCTCGTGCGATCGATTTCAGTGCTCTGGTGAAATTACCGATTTCAAGAACTCGGTTTTCTGTTTTACCTTCACCTTGCAGAAGCTGAAGATAATCAAGAATGATCAGATCAACAGGGTGGTCGGCATGAAGTCGTCTTGCCTTGCTTCTCATTTCCGAGATTCTAAGCATGGATGTATCATCAATGAATATTCTGGCATCTCCGAGTTTTCCGATCGCATCCATTCGCCTTATTTCTTCTTCATCAGTGAAATTGTAATCAATGAATTTTCTGGAGTTGATTTCAGCTTCACCGGCAATAAGTCTGTTAGCCAGCTGTCCCCGGGACATTTCAAGACTGAATATTGCAACAGTTGCGCCGTAATTGAGTGCTGCGTTCTGTGCGATATTCAATGCCAGACTTGTCTTACCCATACTTGTACGGCCTGCGAGGATGATCAGATCTGTTCGCTGAAACCCTCCGATATAGTTATCCAGGCCATCAAGACCTGTTTTGATTCGTGTGAGCTCCTGGTTATCAGAATCTTTTTTATGAGCTTCTTCTTCCGCAAGTTCAGTAAGGATTTTTCTCAGTTCCACAAAGTCCTGGGAACCGCGTTCCTGTCTGACTTTATACAGGATGTCCTCTGCCTCGCTGATGGCAGCAGATGTATCAGGATTTGCTGCATATCCGACGTTCTGAATGTCATTTGCAGCAGTGATAATCTGTCGGGCAATTGAATTTCGGTATACATCACGTGCATAGTCTTCAACGTTCTGGTAGGTGGGCGTTGATGCAATCAGATTATTCAGGTATGCATAACCGCCGGCTTTTTCAAGGTTTCCCTGACGGTCAAGCTCTGCCGAAACGGTTGTTATATCGATGGATTCACCGCGGTTATCTATGTTTACGCAGGCCTGATAAATAAACCTGTTGCGTTCTGACAGAAAGTCTTCAGGACGCAGTATGTTTGAAATACGGCTGATAACTTTTCCGTTGAGCAGAAGGGAACCGTTTACTCCTTCTTCTGACTCAAGATTATGCGGCAGCTGACGAGATTCAGGCACAGGAACTATTCTCCACCGACAACATTCAGTTTAATTTTGGATGTGACATTCTTGTGAAGTTTAATGGTTGCAACGTATTCACCGGCTTCTTTGATCGGTTCGACTTCAATCTTTCTCTTGTCTATTTCGCATCCAACCATTCCGGAAAGCTCTTTTGCAATATCTGCTGTAGTCACTGAACCGTACAGCTTGTTGCCGGCTCCGAGTTTTCCTTTTATGGTGACGGTGAGTTTTTCAATCTTTTCGCCGAGTTCCTTCATCTTGCTTTCATGTTCGGCCTCAGCCTTTTTCTGGGCTTTTACCTGTGCTTCATGATGCTTGGTTACATTTTCAGTTGCAGGTACTCCCAGCTTCTTCGGAATAAGAAAGTTACGGGCATATCCGTCGGAGACTTCTTTTATCTCTCCGCTCTTTGCTACATTAGGTACATCTTTTAAAAATAATAATTTCATTTACTGACCTCTCTCTAAACACCTTAATTTTACCAAATAATAGTGCCATTTTCCTGCCTTTGTGGCTAAAGAAAAATGGCATCTAATCAGATTTCTCGTTAAGTAAACTAAATATATAACAGATTATATCATCAACAATACATGCCAGAATGATCGGATCGATAAACTGTAGAGTTTATGCCTGAACTCTATGACAGTTTGTTCTTTATTGATACTGCAGCCGTTGCTCCGTCACCGCAGGCAGATATCACCTGTTTAATGGAATTGGTCCTGACATCACCAACGGCATAAACACCCGGAACGCTGGTCTCCATGTTGACGTCAGTAATAATTGATCCGTCAGTACTCAGATGAACAAGATCTTCCACGCATTTGGAGTTCGGGGTTATTCCGACTGCTACAAAAACAGCATCAACAGCAAGAGTTTTCTTGCTGCCGTCCAGCTTGTTTACTAGGACGATATCTTGTACTTTTTCGCTTCCTTCAATTCGCTCTACAGTATATCCGAGCTGAGTTTCTATCTTGGGTTCCTGTGCAATTCTGTCTGCCACAAGTTTGGTTGCTCTGAACTCATTCCTTCTGTGGATCAGATATACCTTGGATCCGAACTTTGCCAGATGCATCGCTTCCATCAGTGCAGTGTTGCCGCCTCCGACTACTGCTATTACTTTGTCTCTGAAGAAGGGGGCATCGCATGTGGCACAGTATGAGACTCCCAGACCCTTCAGTTCCTGTTCACCGGGAACATTGAGTTTGTTTTTGGCAGAACCGGTGGCAACTATAACGGTTTTGCAAAGGAAGTGATTGTCTGTTGTTTCCACATCGAATAAGTTGTCTGTTTTCTTAACTGCTGTAACTTCAGCCATCTCTGATTTCATTCCGAAAGATACAGCCTGATCATATATCTTGGAAGAAAGATCATAACCGTTTATTCCTGTGGGGAATCCCGGATAGTTTTCTATCAGTGTTGCTTCGTTCACCATTCCGCCCATCAGCATCGGCTCAAACAGAATGGTTTTCATCTGATCTCTGCAGCAGTAAAGTGCAGCAGTAAGTCCGCCCGGACCTCCGCCGATAATCCCTACATCATATATTTCTTCTTCCATTTTCTTTCCTTTGGTTCCTGGTGACATGTTTGTTTTCAGATATAAAACGTACAAGAAACAGTCTAACTTGGAACCGGTATTTTTATATACCTTGCAAATATCTATTACAGGTTAATTATAACTGTAGCATTTTCCATTTCAAAAATGTCACGGAATTTCTGACATTAAAATAGCATGTGATCTGGTTCTGTATCTTAAAATTATGCCTGAACGTATAAGAAAACGTTCAACAAAAATGCGGCTTGACTGCAATTATTTTCATTCTTGTACACGGTCTTGTTGTATAATGTTCGCTATGTCCAATAAATATATAGTGATAAAAGGCGCCCGTGAACATAACCTTAAAAATGTTGATCTGACATTTGAAAGAGATAAGTTCGTTGTTATTACAGGAGTATCCGGTTCAGGGAAATCATCCCTGGCATTTGATACCCTTTTTGCAGAGGGACAGAGACGTTATATGGAGTCCCTTTCTGCTTATGCAAGACAGTTTCTCGGAAGGATGGAGAAGCCTAATGTTGATTCCATTGACGGACTGAGCCCTGTCATTTCCATTGACCAGAAGGGAACTGTAAGAAATCCCAGATCCACAGTCGGTACCATTACTGAGATATATGATTATCTGAGACTGCTTTTTGCCAGGACCGGACATCCTCATTGTCCCAGGTGCGGAAAAGAGATTTCTGCCCAGACTGTCCAGCAGATGGTTGATACAGTTATCAATATGCCTGACAGAACCAAACTTATCATTCTTTCACCGATCATCAGAGACAGAAAAGGAGAGTACAGGGATCTTTTTGCAGGTCTCAGAAAGAATGGTTATGCACGTGTAAGAGTTGACGGCAAGATGTTTGAACTTGCTGATGATATTGTTCTGGACAAGAACAAAAAGCATAAGATCGATGTTGTTATTGACCGTCTGATCATCAATAAAGGCGACTGTGATATATCACGAATTTCTTCGTCGATTGAAACTGCCTTAAAGCTTTCCGAAGGAACAGTGCTTCTGAGTGTGGTAGACGGTGAAGAAATACTGCTCTCAGATAAATATGCATGTGCTGAATGCGGTATCAGCATCGGTGAGATCGAACCAAGATCCTTCAGTTTCAACAGTCCCCATGGTGCATGCCCTGAATGTACAGGACTCGGTTTTAAAATGGAGTTTGATCCTGATCTTATTATCCCAGACAAGTCACTTTCTTTGTCTGAAGGTGCTATTTATCCTTACAGAACTCAGTCTAATGCGTTGAATCAGATTGCGGAGCTTGCTTATCGTTTCGGCGAATCTGTTGATACTCCTGTTGAGAAACTTTCAAAGCGGTTTGTAAACGCTCTGCTTTATGGAGAGAATCCCGATCACCATTATTACAGAAACCAGTTCGGTAAGCTCAGGATGGCAGGCTGGGGATTCGAAGGTGTCATTCCCAGACTGGACAGATTATACAAAGATACTGAATCGCAGCTTGTAAGAGATCAGATCGAAGAATATCAGGTTGCCAATGTATGTACTGCCTGCAAAGGTACCAGACTGAAACCTGAGGTTCTCAGTGTGACCATCGGTGACAAGAACATTGTTGACATATGCAATCTTTCCGTACATAAATTCCTTGATTGGGTAAAAATGCTCCAGAGTGAAGATTCTGTTTTCTCCGAAACAGAGAAGATAATTTCCAGGGATGTACTCAAGGAAATAAAGGCGCGTTTAAACTTCCTGGTTGATGTCGGCGTTGATTATCTGACCATGCATCGTGCCAGTTACACCCTGTCGGGCGGGGAAGCACAGAGAATAAGACTTGCAACTCAGATCGGTTCAGGCCTTGTCGGCGTTCTTTATATCTGTGATGAGCCGACCATAGGACTTCATCCTGCGGACAGTCACAGACTTATCAAGACTCTCAAGGAACTGAGGGATCTCGGAAACAGCGTTGTTGTGGTTGAGCATGATGAAGCCATCATGAGAGCAGCTGATTACATCGTTGATATGGGACCGCGTGCTGGTATATACGGCGGAAGAGTCGTGGCACAGGGAACCATTGATGACATTATGAAGGATGAGAACTCTCTGACAGGTGCATATCTTTCAGGAAGAAAGAAGATCCAGTATCCGAAGAAGCGCAGAAAAGGAAACGGCAAAAGCATTATTATCCGCGGCGCAAAACAGAATAATCTGAAAAACATTGATGTAAAGTTTGACCTCGGAAAGATGATATGTGTTACCGGCGTTTCGGGATCCGGCAAATCATCCCTGGTCAATGAGATTCTTATGAAAGCTCTTTCCCAGCATTTTTACAGGTCAAAGGATAAACCTGGTGATTATGATTCGATTGAAGGTCTTGAGAACATTGATAAGGTTATCAATATTGACCAGACTCCGATCGGAAGAACACCTCGTTCTAATCCGGCGACATATACAGGAATGTTTACTCCGATAAGAGAACTGTTTGCATCTATGCCTGAAGCCAAGGCAAGAGGTTATACTGCTGGACGGTTCTCCTTCAACGTCAAAGGCGGAAGATGTGAAGCCTGCAGCGGTGACGGTTACAAGAAAATCGAAATGCAGTTCCTTGCCGACGTGACTGTCCCATGCGAAGTCTGTCATGGGAAAAGATATGACAGGGAAGTCCTGGAGGTCCTTTTCAAGGGCAAGTCTATTGCAGATATTCTCGATATGTCTGTGGATGAGGCTATTCCTCTCTTTGAAAACCATCCCAGGATCATTTCACGGCTTCAGACCATGCAGGCTGTAGGCCTTGGCTATATGAAACTAGGTCAGCCTGCAACAACTATGTCAGGCGGTGAAGCACAGAGAGTTAAGCTGTCCACAGAACTTTCCAAGAGAGCTACCGGAAAGACTCTGTATATTCTTGATGAACCGACCACAGGTTTGTCTTTTGCGGATGTCGATGCATTGCTCACGGTCCTGCAGAAACTTGTTGATGTCGGAAATACAGTTGTTCTTATTGAGCATAATCTTGATGTTATCAAGTCATCTGACTGGATCATAGATCTTGGCCCGGGAGCAGGGGATGAAGGCGGCAAGGTTGTCTGTGAGGGTACACCTGAGACGGTTTCAAAAAACACCAGGTCGCTTACTGGGAAGTTTCTTAAAGAAATACTGACTAAGTCCTAGTAATGTGAGAAATCCCGTCTGATTTTTCGACAACGATCTTGTCAGGGAATGCTTCACGTAAAGCATCGATATGAGTTATCACCATGATCAGGTTGAATTCGTTCCGGATGGAGTTGATTGCAGAGATTACTTTTTCGATACCTTCCTCATCCTGAGTTCCGAAACCTTCATCAATAATGAGGGTCTGCATCGGAGCGCCCACTCGGTTTGTCAGTAATCTTGACATGGCTATTCGGCATGCAAGGTCGATCCTGAATCTTTCACCGCCGGAATAAGTGGTGTAATCCCGGTCCATTCCGTTCTGCCAGATCGTGATCGTTATTTCTTCTGAAGTGCCTTTAGTTGTCTGACGCTGGGAGGCGAAGTTGATGGACATCTCATTGTTTGTCATCTTTGAAAGTATATTGTTTGCTTCGCGGTTAAGTTCAGGAAGTGAAGAATCAATAATCAGTGCCTTGATTCCTTTGTCACCGAATATAGTGACCAGCTGGTCATAAACTCCAGATTCATTTCTGTATCTTTCAATATCCTTTGTACTGGATTTCAGCTGTTCAGTATCTTTTTCAAGCTGTTCTTTCTGCTGAATGAGCTGTCCTTTTGTTTTATCGCATATAGACAGTTCTGCCTGGATAGTATCAAGCTGTGCCTGTAATTTCTTTTGTTTATCCTTCTGAAGAGCAATGTCATCCGGATTATAAGTGTTTACTTTGATCTGAGCCTGGATTGCATCTTTCTCTCTGTTGTATTTCTCCAGCTCCGATTGTGCATCTTTCATGGCAGCTGTAACTGTTGGTATGCGCTGGGATGCATTTTCAAGTTTAAACTTGAGAGTTTCAAACTCCTTCAGATCGTTTGTCTTCTTGATTGCCTCATTGAGGATAGTGCTATCAAAGCCGATCAGCTGTATTTCCTTATTCAGATTGTCAATTAGAACACGCTCTTCCTGACAGAACTCTTTTTTGCTGATCTTTTCTTCAATAGATTTTTTGTTTTTTTCAAGATCTGACAGAGTGGAATATTCGTCTTCCACTTCTTTCTTTTTGATTGAAAGGCCTGTCATTTTCTCCTGTATTTCTTTCCGTTCATTTTCAACGTTTTGATAGGTTTTCAGTTCCTGCTCTGTATTTGAAAGATTGTTTTGCTGCAAGGAGAGCTGATACTTAAGGTTCTTGATCGCATCTTCAGCGGAAGATTTTTCATCAGTGAGCTTCTGGGTGACCTTCTGAAGGTTTTCTTCACCCAGTTCGCTTTCACAAAGAGGACACTTTGCGGTGTCATGTTCGTGGTGACTGAGAAGGGTAAGTTTTTCTTCTATTCCAGCCAGGATGTCATTCTGTGCAGTAATATTCTGCTGGATAAGAGCAATTTCCTTTTTGCTGTTAGATATAGAATCAGTCTTTTCTTTTCTGAATTCTATTTTTTCAGAAAGATCCTTTTCCTTTTCTGTATATTCTGCAAGTTTCTGTTCTATGCCCGGGAGTTTGGCATAGGAAGATTTTATTTTTTCGATTTGTTCTTCGAGATGTCTGATCTGTGATTTCAGATTGTCTTCTTCTCTTATGATTTTGTTGTTGATTTCTGACTTTTTATTGTTTTTTTCTTGTAACAGGATTCGTTTTTCAGTTTGTTCTTCTTTGGTCTTTCTTGCTTTTTCAAGTTCATCAAAGTTTGACTGAATATCTTCGGACTTGCCGGTTATTTCGTTAAGATCCCTGAGCTCTGCCTCATAAGTTTTAATCCTTCTGCCGGTGTTCAGAACTAGATCTTCATTGGTCTTGAGTTGAGTCTGGAGGTTGTTGTATAAATCTCTGCTTGCTTCAAGTTTTGAAACTGCAGAGTTTATAGCTATGAGTGCATCATTTGTTTCTTTCTGTCTTCTGATGATATCAGAATATGCGTTGTTGTTTTCCTGAATCTTCTCATCAATTCCGGAAAGCAAAGAAATGGAATTCTGAAGATTTTTTATCTGAGAATCCAATGCAGCGACATTCTGTTCAGCTGTATTCTTCTTTTCTTTTGCTATCCTCTGGTATTCATCATACTTTTCCAGTGAAAGGATTTTGCTGAGAATTTCCTTCTTTTCACTGTTGGATTTACTGTTGAATTCATCGGAATGTCCCTGCTGGATAAAGGCACTGCTGATAAACGTCTTGTAATCCAGATGAAGCAGGTCAGAAATGGCTTTTTCAGTCTGAGTTTTAGTCTGACCATTCAGTGAACTTTGTTTTTCGTTGCCATCATTGTCATATGATAGCCTCATGAAATTCAGCACTACGCTGCCGCTTGATTTTCCGTTTTTGGCTTTACGCTTGCGGATGACTCTGTATCTGTCATTGTTGAATTCAAAATCCAGCTGGACTTCGACGTCTTCCTTGTTTTTATGGACAATCGAGTCGACGTCGGTCATGGACATGGCGTTTTCCCATAAAGCCCAGGTTATGGCGTCGACAATACTTGTTTTGCCGGCGCCATTGTTTCCGCTTATGGCAACGGTATTCAGTCCTTCAAATGATATATCTTCATCTGCAAAAGACTTGAAGTTATGCAGTTTGAGCGCGACGGGGATCAAAGACTACTCCAGATAATCTTTAAGTTTCTTGCTTCTGGTAGGATGTCTCAGTTTTCTGAGTGCTTTGGCTTCGATCTGTCGGATTCTTTCTCGGGTAACGTTGAATTCCTTGCCGACTTCCTCAAGAGTTCTGCTTCTGCCGTCTTCCAGACCGAATCTCATTGTCAGAACACGTTTTTCACGCGGGGACAGGGAATTGAGAATGGAATCTATCTGTTCTCTTAATAACTGTCTTGCTGCTACATCAGGGGGTGCAACTGCATTCTGGTCTTCAAGAAAGTCGCCAAGATGTGAATCTTCTTCTTCGCCAATAGGTGATTCTAGTGAGATAGGAAGCTGTGATACCTTGATGATTTCACGTACTTTTTCGGCAGGAAGATCCATCTGTTTACCTATTTCCTGAGGAGTTGCTTCACGGCCGAGATCCTGTGACAGCTGTCTTCCGACTGAAAGAAGCTTGTTGATGGTTTCGACCATATGAACAGGAATTCGTATTGTTCTGGCCTGGTCTGCAATTGCTCGGGTAATTGCCTGTCTGATCCACCAGGTTGCATATGTGGAGAATTTGAAACCTCTGTGGTAATCGAATTTCTCAACTGCACGGATAAGACCGATATTGCCTTCCTGAAGAAGGTCAAGCAGAGGCATACCCCTGCCTATATGTTTCTTTGCAACACTGACCACCAGTCTTAAGTTTGCCTCGATAAGATGATCCTGTGCATCATTTGAATCCTGTTCAATCTTCTTGAAGTCTTCTTTTATAAGGATTTCACGTGATTTCAATGCGTCAATGAAGGCCTGATCCTGTACTACGTCTGCCAGACCTTCAAGTGTCACTTTCTTATCAATGTTTCCGATTGCAACATCGGGAAGAAGCGCCATGTTCATGGAAAGATTGATGATCTGATTTTCACCGATGGCGGTTTCAAGTTTGAGATCCTTGCTGATCTTATCAATGAATTCAAGGTTAAATTCACCTGTAATCTGTTCCCTTATGGTTTTGTCATTGTACAGTCTGATAAAGGAATCATAAGGTTCTATCTCAAGTTCTTTCTGGATAAATTCCACCAGTTTTTTCTGCTGGCTCAATTCCAGCATTGCTTCGATGACAATTTCTGACGGTGTAGGTTCAAAGCCGTTCTTGTCATTAAGTGATTTCTTGATCTCTTTCAGGCGTTTGCCGAGTTCCATCTTCTGGGCAAGTTCTTTTTCATCACTTGCTGTGAGCAGGGGAACACGTCCGATTTCATGAAGATACATTCTGACAGGATCATCTACTGCTCCGCTGTCATCAATTTCACTGAATGACAGTGAAAGATCATTGACTTCTTCCTCGTCACTGAGATCTTCATCGGTCGGAAGTTCATCAATGTCGTCCAGTTCATCGATGTCTTTGTCATCTACTTCTGCACCAAGATCATCAATATCCGGATTGCTGGCTGCTGCCTCTGCCGCTGCTTCGGCTGCAGTTTCATCATCAGCTTCTGTTATTCCATCGTCTTTGTTATCCTGCAGATCTTCAAGATCTTCTATTTCTTCTTTTTTAACTGCTTTCTTTCTGGCCATAGTAACTCCTATTACGTGATGCTAGTTTTTCTTTATCTGTCAAAAGTTTTTCCAATTCACGGCCTTCATTGACGGCAAGATCCGGTGCGGCCATAGCTGATTTCTTAATAAACTCTAAACGCAGCCGCAATATTACTTCTTCCAGCTTGTCTTCAACCAGTCCGTCTGCTTTGGTGTTTTCTCCCAGTTCTTCATAGTAAGGCTTAAGTAACGGATTGAGTTCTTCTATTTCTCCGCGGAGATATCTCAGTATCTCCTTATTCTCCGTGTTCACAAGATATTCTTCTTTTAATTCTTCCGCCTTATCTATTATTTCCGGGTGTCTTATTAAAATAGACAAACCAAAACTCTCAACCGGTCTTGATGCAATCGACGATGATACCTTTTGCTTTTCCACCGGTTGAGTGGAATAACTTACAACTTTATTCTGATTTAGTCTGTTAATAATAGCATTTTTATCAATGCCTGTTGTGCTGGCTAATTTATCAACATAAATCATCTGCCTGATCGGATTATTGATGTTTGATAAAATCGGGCAGAGCTTATCTACTGCCGCACTTTTTCCGGCCACTGAGTTCATATCCAGTTGACTGAATGTCAGCGTGAAAATATGATCTACCAGTGGTTCGGCATGATCAATCAGTGAAGGCCATATCGATGAATCCTTAAGCATCAGTTCATCGGGATCTTTTCCTTCCGGAATCGTGACCATCCTGATCTCATTGTCTATATCATTTTCAAGGGGAACAGTTCTGATCATACCCTGTTCACCGGCCTGATCTGCATCCAGGGCAAGAATGATATTCTTGGTCAGTTTTTTGATAATGGAGCAGTGCATCGGACCGATTGCAGTTCCCATGGATGCCACCACGTTTGTGTAACCGAACTGGTGAGGCATGATAACATCCATATATCCTTCGACGATCACAATCCTGTCCTGTTTTCTGATTTCATCCTTGGCAAAGTCAAGACCGTAGAGCAGGGACCCTTTGGAAAACACCGGAGTATCGGCCGAATTAAGATACTTCGGAAGTGAGTTATCCAGCGTTCTGGCTCCGAATCCGACTGTTTGTCCCTTTATATTTCTGATCGGAAACATCAGTCGCCCGCGGAAACGGTCGATATATGTTCCGTCGTCTTTCTTGTTTATAAGCCCAGCTGCAAGCATTTCTTCTTTTGTATAGCCGTGGTCTCCGAGGTATTTCTGAAGTTCTGCCACGCCTTTCGGACTGTATCCCAGTCTGAAGTGTGCTATTGACTGTGCGGTCAGTCCTCTTTTGGACAGATAATCCCTTGCGATCTGAGCCTCCAGAGAGCTGTTCAGCTGGTCATTGAAAAACTGTACTGCAAGTTCGTTTGCGGATATAATCCTGGAATTTGCCTCACGGTCGGAGACGGGAGCTTTACTGGGAATGACAACTCCGACCTGATCTGCCAGGAATTGAAGAGCTTCGGGAAAGGTCAGATTTTCTTTCTTTTCAATAAAGCTGATGATATCTCCGCCGGTTCCGCAGGCTCCGAAACAATGCCAGCTCTGCTGGTCAGGATATACGACAAATGATCCGTGTTTTTCCTCATGGAAAGGACACAGACCGGTGAATATCTTTCCTGCTTTTTTAAGAGATGTATAGCGTCCGATAACGTCTACTATATCTGTCTTCTGCTTGATTTCTTCAACTATATCCACTTTTAAACTCTGCCGTTTATGTTCTTGTATGCGTTAAGGGCATAGTAATCCGTCATTCCGGATATATAGTCTACTACATATCTTTCTGCGTCTTCCTGTCCTTTATAATATTCGCCGGGCATTTTTTCAGGATGTTCCAGATAATAATCATACAGAGTGTATATGAGTTTTTTTATATCGATCGGATTGTTCACTTCCGAGCCGATACTGTAAACATTTTCAAACATGAAACTTCTCAGTTC
>JAEESL010000093.1 GCA_016286345.1 Dehalococcoidales bacterium
ACACCGATACATATTGATGACGATATCGCCAGTCTATCAGGAATTCTTCTAAATGAAGACTATTACAGTGTTTTGCTGAAAGGGAGAACGGTGATAAATGGACTATCTGTATTGAGACCGGAATATCTGATCCTTTTTAAGGCCAAGGCTTACATGGATCTCAAAGCCAAAAGAGACGCGGGAGAAGAGGTTCACTCTTCGGAATTCAAGAAGCATAAAAAAGATGTTTTGAGAATAATCGTTGAAATGGAAGTGGAAAGAACCGAAGGATTACCGGCTACTGTTTTAAAAGATATTACAGATTTTATTTCAAGGTTGGAGAATGATCCGTTTGATGTTAACACACTGATCAACTATGGAGTAACTACAGAAGAGGTTGCAGGAAGGCTTTCTTCTATATTTATTTAGGAGTAAGAGACCATAATATTGTTTGAGTGGATTCCCGTGGTTGTCTGTGATGAACAGATGGCTACGGGTTTATTTTTCTATAGTCGTTTTATGACATTTCATAGTCGTTTTATGCATAGATGAGCGGATTATGCAGAGAGCTTCTCTGATATAATCTCATAAGAGTGTTATTTCCGGACAAATTCGAGTTTATTCTATCCGAATCTCTGAAACCCATTGATTGTCCTGCATTTCTCGCGGGTTTGTCACCTTAAATAGCTCCGTTTTCCCTTGTTTTTGCCCATATGTGTCCGCCAAGGCATGGAGGCTGAGGCCAAGCGCCGGAACGACGCACGGCGGCAGCAGACTCGCCCTCGCAGCCACGATTATGACAGAGGACGCTAAGACAGAAGAATACACCGCAGGAGTCCCTGCGGTGCATACATATATTTCGATGTGAACATTCTCCAGAACTACTCAACTAACTCTAAATGGCTACCAGTAGCACGATTATAATAATGATTTCCCTCATTGTAGTCCTCATATGCAGTAAATTCAGCATGGACAATACTACCGTCAGGCCAGCCAACAATACTACTAATAGGAGTAGAATCGTCCTCGGGATTAAAGGTGATTGTTGAACCATCTGATAAGATAAAAACAGTTTCTTCGTTGAATACTATTGTTAATTCTGCACCATTTGGGAAAATAGTATTCTTTTCTGCTTCTATTACAGTCACTCTGAAACCATCTCCGGCCCAACCAACAATCTTAACTGTCATTTTTTGCGGAGTTTCCAAGACGTGACCTTGAGCAGTGTCGGCATGGTTATTATCTGTTACCACATTGGAAGAATTATGAGAAACGGCTATCCCAATGGCTAAACAAATACACGCGGCAACAGCCACCCACTTAGTCCATCTCGCCACTGCAGGCTTTTTCCTTTTCTTAGCCTCTTTTACAATACCGTCATCGGTATTGCCGATCATATCGAGCAGATCATTCGCCTTCATTTTAGTATCCCTCCTTTTCGAGCATCGTCCGGAGCTTATTTCTCGTCCGGTACAACATGGATTTGACCTTGCTCTCAGAATAGGCAAACTGTTTCGCAATATCAGAAATAGAATCCATATACCAGTACCGGCACATGAATACCTGACGATCAACCTGAGGAAGCGCCAGCAGAAAATCATTCAGCTTTTTCTGTAATTCTTGCCTCTCAATCTCAGTTTCAACATCTCCTGTCCCTGACACACATTCTTCCAGTTCATCAAGAGCAAGGGCCATTACACCGCCGCCACGCTTTTCTGCGCTGTATTTTCTCCATAGATCAATGGATATTCGGCGCGTAATCTTCCCTAAAAAGGTCGAAAGAATGGAAGGGCGGTGAGGCGGCATGGACTGCCAGGCGTCATTGTATGTATCGTTTACACATTCTTCTGCGTCTTCAGCATTTAAGAGAATCTGATACGAGATACTGTTCAGATACTTTCCATACTTTGCTGCGGTTTCAGAGATTGCGCTCTCATTTCGCTGCCAGTACAGATCAACAATACGATTATCCTCCATTCGATCACCTCCTTTCAGAAAGATATAGTTTGAAGGGCCCTTCGTCTATCTACTCGAAGAAATTCGGATTCGGTTGCATATAAATGATTATTCTGCCCTTGCTAAAACAATAGTCCGATTAAAGACTGCCGTGGAATAACAGATCCCGAATTGTCGAAACTTCGGATGTCCGACACGCGCATAGTATACCACAGGTCTTTGAATAATGTGTGAAATACCCCAAAAAGGAGGCGGCTCATGATCTCATGAAGCCGCCCAATCCGTCACTGGCCATTTCAAGGACTCCTTCAATCACACCTGCTCCAGCAGTAATCAGGACCAGAAAGACCTCCATCACAATCAGAATCGCCATAGAATTCCAGGTGTGCTGGACGATGGTGAAGATGATGCACCCGAAGACGATCAGCATCAGAGCTCCGAGGATAAAAGACGAAACCTCCATACCTATCTTAACCAGCAGCCGGAGGATAGCGAGAAGCAGTACCACCGGCAGCAGAAGTATTTTCCCAATCAGTTTTATCAGAAACATCGCAGAGTCCTCCTATCTTTAGTTCCATTGTAGTCGATTCTCCTTGCATAACAAGGATGTCTCCGACTATGTAAGATGCGGGACGGATCCCGCATCCCTTTCCGGCTTGATCAGCCGAACAGACCGGAAAGAAGAGGCACCAGGGTGATGCCGATGAGAGCGACACCGCCGCCAGCCATCAGCTGCTTCATGCCCTGGGACTTCGCACCGGGGTTATCGTTGCCGTAACCCTCCAGCAGGTTGATGGCACCCCAGATGCCAAGACCGGCGCCGAGCGCCACAACGAGAGTCTGCAGTACGCCGACTGCACTGTTGAAAAATGCCATACAGGCCTCCTTAATGGTTCCCCCGAAGGGGTGGAA
>JAEESL010000094.1 GCA_016286345.1 Dehalococcoidales bacterium
GAGGAACACGATTATTATCACCTGGTCCTTAAACATATCGAAGAAAATAAAGGTAAAACCAAGGGCATATCATATAATTTCTATATTTGGGAAACACAAAGCCATGACAGAGACGAGGCATTGGAATTGCTCGATCAGTACTTAAGCCCGGAGCTTGATCTTATTACGGTTCAGTTAGGCGAGAATGCAGGTGACCTGACCACTTTTCAAAAAGACTACGTATCACTTTTGCAGTACATAAGATCAAAAGCGCCCAATGCAAGGATACTTGTGCTCGGTGATTTCTGGATCAGCGAAAACAGAGACGAGTTAAAAGCAGCCGCTGCCGCAGAAGCAAATGTTGAATTTGTATCGCTGGACGGGATTGCAAGCAACGAAGAATATTATTGCGGATTAGGAACTGTGGTCTACGATGCAGAAGGCAATGAACATATTGTCGAACACGACGGAGTAGCCAGACATCCCGGGGATAATGGAATGAAAGCTATTGCGGACCGTATAATCGGAACTCTGGATCAATGATCATCAGGACAGATCTCAAAATGGATCCCTTTCGGAGGAACAGATGAAAAAGAAGCAGATCGCACTAGGAACAGTTTTGCTGATCACGGTGTTTATTTGCGGGATCTCCTGTGGTTATTTTCTGTTCAAATCCAGTAATGTCAGTGTCAGTCAAACATCATCTGTTCAAAGCTCCGAAAACACAACTTATTCTTTGACCGTTCCTTCAGAAGAATCAGAAACTGCCGTAATCACTACAACGATAACTGAACAATCAACATTAACCGATAACGGATGGCCTGCTGACGGGTATAACTATCTGGCTATCGGAAACAGTATAACCAAACACAACATTACAAGTTACTGGTGGAACGAGATAGGAATGGCAGCTTCTGATGAGGATCATGATTATTTCCATGTAGTCCTTAAATATCTGGAAAAGAACAACGAAAATGTTAACGGTTTGGCATGCAATCTGTACGGGTGGGAGAGCCAAAGCCAGGACAGGGACGGTGCGCTTTATCTTCTGGACGGATATCTAAGTCCCAATCTCGATCTGATCACGATCCAGCTGGGCGAAAACGTTGACGATCTGTCAACATTTCAATCAGACTTTTTATCACTCCTGCTTTACATAAAAGACAATGCCCCTAATGCCCGGATACTTGTAGTCGGTGATTTCTGGGACAGAGAAAACAGAAATGAATTAAAGGAAACAGCCGCAAAGGAAGCAAACGTTGAGTTTGTTTCTCTTAAAGGGATCACAGGCAACAAAGCGTATTATCGCGGATTGGGCAGCTGGGTATACGACAGCGAAGGCAATCTTCATGAAATCGAACATGAAGGCGTGGCGATACATCCCGGAGATGCCGGAATGAAGGCAATAGCTGACAGGATAATTGATACTCTGGCTGAATAGATTCTTTAGCAGGCAACCTGCTTTTCAGATATAATTACTGCTCTTTCTCGTATTCGGCGAAAACACAATTTGCACTTTTATCCCACCAGATATGAATGTGTACATCATCAGATGTCATCCACTCACAGGACTTTATATTTCCGCTCTTATCATATGAGACATCATCATAATCACCTAAGTGATCCAGATACAGTCCGCTGATATCATCCAAAGTGAGTCCTCTGTTAGGATATATGCAGACAAAGCTTACAACTTCTTCATCCATGAACTTAAATGCAAATTCTCCCAGATCGCAAACTGCATCAACATCTGAATCAGATTCCGACCATTCACGGTAATTGGTCAGTCTGTTTTTTGTTGATTCATTAAGCTTGGTATAGCTTGTTCCAAACAAAGAACTGTCTACTTCCAGATATTCTCCGTCATAGGAAAAATAAGCAGCAGGCAGTCCGAGTATATTGGTCGGATCAGGTTCTGTAGTTTCAACAGTTGTGGTTGTAGTTTTAGTTGCAGCCGTCGTTGTCTCAGCTGCGCTTGTATTCGCTGCCGTTTCTGAAGTCTGCTCAACTGCAGATGTAGCGGAAGGGGCTTTCTTCCCGTTATTTGCAAGAGCAAAACAAACACCGGCGATCAATAAGACAGCGAAAACACATGCTATTGCTACCAGATATCCTTTCGAAGATTTTTCCGTCTTGTCCTGAACCGGAGGCTTAGGAGGCGGAACCGGCATGGAATTCTTTTTGTTGGAATTTTTGATCGGAACAGTTCCGTCGCCGGAAGGAACCGGATTGATGACAACTGTATCGTCATTGAAAGGAACAGGATTGACCACAACTGTATCGTCATTGAAAGGAACCGGATCGACCACAACTGTATCGTCATTGAAAGGGACCGGATCGATCACGGCTGTTCCCTCATCTCCCGCAAGTGTTTTCAGGTCTGCTGTGCCGTCTGCTGTTCCATCTGATGAAGGACCGGCATCTTTTCCGGGAACAGCAGTAATATCAACTCTTGATGTCAGACTGTAACTGATATTGAACAGATCGGACCACATCTCTTTTGCCGAATCATACCTGTCCTCAGGTTTAAAACTGCATGCCTTAAGAACGACCGACACGAGCTCATCGGTTCCGCGGGCAGGTCTGGGAAGAGGCTCTCCGCCGAATCTTTTCTCTCTTGCTTCTGACATCTCTTTGGCAGTAGGTGCTTTACCGGCAGATAAAAAAGGAAAAGCCTTGTCATTTAACAGCCAATACATAACCATTCCAAGAGAATAAATATCAGCGGCTTTACCGTATTTCTCGCCGTTATATACTTCAGGAGCCATGAAATTATATGTTCCGATTCCTTTGGTGCCATATGTGTCTTCATCATTTAACAC
>JAEESL010000035.1 GCA_016286345.1 Dehalococcoidales bacterium
GTCAGCTGCATCCTGCGGAGTACCGGACATATACGTTTATAGGAAAACCGCCCTGATATCACTTCTGGCACCTCTTACAGTCTTTTCAATATTATTCCTGGTACCGCTTTTCTTTCTTGAAAATCCATGGAATAAGTTTGTAATGCTTCTATTGTTCTCGGAGCATTTCGGCGGATGTACCGGGGATATCTATGATACCCTGCTCTTACTCTTCAAATACAAAGACCCGGCAACACTTATGAATGATACCGGGCCTAAACAGACTTTCTATCAGAAAGTATAAATTCTGAAGTTTATTTAAGATTCATCCTGTCACGGACTACAGCAAGTGTCTCCTTGGCGATAACTCCTGCCCTCTTTGCTCCGTCCTGTTTCACTTCTTCAATGTAATCAGGTTTTTCTGCCAGGATAGCTCTTCTTTCTCTGAGAGGTTCAAGTGTGGAGTTTATACAGGCTGCAAGTCTCTTCTTGCAGTCAACACATCCAATTCCAGCCTTTTTGCATTCCTCTTCGATTATAGGACATTCAGCTGCATTGAACTGCTGATGCAGTTTGAATACGTTGCAGACATCAGGATGTCCGGGATCTGTTTTTCGCTGTCGGGCGGGATCAGTAACAGCCGTCATGATTCTCTTTGCAGTTTCTTCAGGAGTAGCAGAAACTTCAATATGGTTATTAAGGGATTTGCTCATCTTATCCTTGCCATCGAGGCCTACTACCAGAGGAAATTCTGTCAGTTTGGCCTGCGGTTCCTCAAATGTATGTCCGAATCTTGAATTGAAAGATCTGACGATCTCACGGGTCAGTTCAAGATGAGGAAGCTGATCACTGCCTACAGGCACCAGGTCTGCTCTGTATAAGAGGATATCGGCTGCCATCAGAACAGGATAACCGACAAGTCCATAGTTTATATTTTCAGGATGCTGGCGTGCTTTTTCCTTAAATGTAGGTACCCTGAGAAGCCAGCTGAGAGGAGTCACCATACCAAGAAGCATGGCCAGTTCATTGATCTGGGGAACATGGGACTGAACAAAAAGAACAGCCTTTTCAGGATCGACTCCTGCAGCAAGGATATCCAGGAACATGTCATTGATATTCTTCTGTAAAACCGGGGTCTCGGATAATGTTGTCAGGGCATGGATATCGACAACACAGTAAACACAGTTGTATTCTTCCTGCATCTTCACATAATTGAGAACTGCACCCTGATAATTACCTAAGTGTAATTTACCTGTGGGTCGTATGCCTGAAAAAACACGTTTCATAAAAATCCCCTTCCATAATAAAACGAAGTAAAGTATAGCATACAACAGTTAGACAACTGTTGCACCCGTCATCAACTGCAGAGTTTTAATAACATCATTGATACATGAATCATCAGTCGAGGCACCGGCTGCAACTCCGATGGTTTCTATTCCGGCCAGATCATCCGGATTTATCTCATCAGCTGTTTCAATCTGGTAAGTTCTGGTCCTCTGGACACATATATCATAAAGATGTTTGGTATTTGCCGAGTTCCTGCCGCCGATCACATACACAAGTTCACATTCACTTGCCATTCGTGAAGTGGTTTCCTGTCTTCTTCGGATATCGTGACACAGCGTATCGACGATCTTAATCTCACAGTCCTGAACAAAGGCAAGGTCAAGAACATTCTTTACAAAATCGATGAAAGCAGCCGGGATCTGAGTCGTCTGGGAAACGACACCCAGTTTCTTTGGCAACGGATCCAGTTTACACAGATCTTTTGCATCCATTATTGCCATACCATATTCATTTGCCCAGCCCAGGATGCCCTTAACTTCAGGATGTTTGGCATCACCATACACAAGAGTATAGTAACCATTCTTATTAAGTCTTTCTGCTGATTTCTGGGCACGCTTTACAAAAGCACACGTTGTATCAATAACTTCAAGACCTCTTGAAGAAAGCTCATCAATGACTTTGGGACTGACCCCATGGGCACTGATAACGATCTCTTCCCCTTCTATTTCAGAAGAATCGTTAATGACCTTCACTCCTTTGGATGCAAGTTTTTCCATGACCTGGCGGTTATGGACAAGGGCTCCCAGCGTTTCGATATGCCCTCTTTTTTCTGCTTCATCATTGATCATTTCGAGTGCTCTTCTGACACCCATACAGAAGCCTAAACTTTCAGCTTTTATAATCTTAGCCATAAATCATCCAAAATGAAGTATTCATTAATGACAGTATTATATCAAATCAGAGCTTTACTGAAGAAAAAAATAATAGAGCTTTTCTGACTTCAAGGATTATAATTAATATCGAGAAAACCAGTTCATAAATTGAATGGATAAACCGGATTCATCATCTGGCGGTTTGGTGTTGTCGGCTATTATTCAAAATGAATGAATAAAAACTGACAGGAGGAGTTTTGTCATGTCATCAAAAGTCTATTTTTCAAAAAATTGCACACCTGAAACAGTTGTTGCTCTTTACAGAAAGCTCGGCAAAGAACTCACAGGAAACGTTGCAGTCAAGATACATTCCGGAGAAAAAGGAAACCAGAATTATATTCATCCTGCTTTCTGGGAGCCCATGCTTAAGCTTGTCAATGGAACATTTGTTGAATGCAATACAGCCTATGGAGGAGCAAGAAATGAAACAGATAAGCACAGAAAGCTCCTTATCGACCATGGCTGGAATGCACTGCCGTTTGATCTGATGGATGCTGAAGGGCCTGATGATATCCTAGAAATACCTGATGGTAAGCAGATAAAGAAAAACTATGTAGGCAGGAACCTGAAAAAATATGACAGCATGCTTGTTCTTGCACACTTCAAAGGTCATCCAATGGGAGGCTTCGGAGGTGCATTGAAACAGCTTTCCATCGGAGTTGCCAGCACTGCAGGAAAGACTTATATCCACTCGGCAGGCAGAACACTGGACCAGTACAATTTATGGAATGATCTGCCGGAACAGGATGCATTCCTGGAAGCAATGGCTGATGCAGCTTCCTCCATCGTTGAATTCTTCAAGGGCAACATGGTGTTCGTCAATGTTCTGAAGAACATGTCAGTAGACTGCGACTGCTGTGAAGTTGCCGAAGATCCATGCCTTAAAGATATCGGAATAATGATCTCTCTCGACCCTGTCGCAATCGACCAGGCATGTGTCGATATGGTTAAAAACAGTTCAGATCCCGGAAAGGATCATTTTATGGAAAGAGTAAACTCCAGACATGGTGAACACACTATTGAAGCCGCCGAGGCACTCGGTATCGGTTCCAGACGATATGAACTGATAGAAATAGACTGAAACTGTTGAGTTGATATTTAAAGAGGAATCGCTCGATTCCTCTTTTTTTTAAATGTGCAAATATTTAATAAGGTCGTCTTCAGAAATAATCCGTATCGAATTACCTTTTTCCTGAAGCTCCTGAGCCTTGGCGAGTTTTCCTTCGGTACTTCCGTATTTCCACATTTCGCTTCCATGACTTCCGACAAAGATATAATCCAGTTTTGGAGAAACGCCCGACTTTGTAACCGCACCATGTTCGGTAAGTATATGTTCAAGTTCATTTTTTGAGATATGAACAAATTCACCGACCAGACAGACCGATTTTTTTGCCAGATCCAGTGTTTTATATTCTGTGACAGGATTAAGGACATCATTGAATTCTGACACCAGATCATCTCTCTCATCATCGGAAATCATTCCATCAGCCAACGTTTTACTGACAATATTCACGATCTTGTCGTATGCGAATATTCCTGTAAGATAATCATTGTCAGACAGCCACTTCTTCAAACTTACGAGTTCAGACTCACTTATATGTTCATCACTGACAATTCCCTTCAATATGCCATCCAACACCTGTACAGCAATATTTGCCTGATTGTAGATGCTCGACTTCCTTGCACTGCTGACAAGTGTCCTGAGTTTTATCAGCTCGTATTCTGTAACTCTTCTGTCAGCAAGAATAGCATCAAGCGTCAGAATAATAGAGTTGAACAGCGGATAAACTCTTAATTCGGAATTGGAGTCCACCCATTTCTGAAGAGTCAGTACCTCTTCGGTATTGATCTCCCCGTCAATGGCAACTCCTTCAATAATGCCATAAAGATCATTGATATTCGAGGCAAGCTTTTTATCCAGGTTTTCTGCAATATCTCTGTCATAATTCAGAAATTTAACATTGGCTTCCACAGAAGGATGGTCTTTAGATATATATCTGAAAAGCTGATCAACTGCATCCGCATATTCAAGAGGATCATGTTTATTGAATTCAAATCCTATTTTTTCTGCAAGCTTTTCGAGTTTATATGAATCAGCAGAAATGTATTTCTGACTGAGGACCAGCGCACACAGGTAACGGAATGAAGGAACACGCATATCATATCGTTCCAATGATTTGGCAATAATAAAAAGAGAATAAAGAATGTTATGTCCAACGACAACATTCTGAGTTAAAAAATCCTTTATTCTGGGCCAGAATTCAGGAAATGTGGGAGCTCCTGTCACCATACTCTTGTCGATACCTGTCAGTTCCTGATTGTATCTGTCAAATCTGTCTTCCGGATCTATAAAGGAGCATATCCTTTCCGTGACATTACCATTTCTGACAACCAACAATCCGACTGCACTAATTGAATTTCCACGCGTATTCGGAGTTTCTATATCTAAAACCACATAATTTTTCATAATATCCCTCCTACTAGTCAGTGCGGAAAAACAAGTATTATTGAGAAAGTTTCATACATTGTAATAAAAAATACCATAGAGTTATACAGATGATATGAGACGTTATTCCATTTTTATGGATTGTTTTGAATTAAAGAAACATATATCCATTATCAATAACAAACAATATCTCGCTCTACTGTTTTAATAGTATTCTCCGGAATGTCTTTAACGTTTAATAGATAAACTCGATTCAGTCGAGGATTAAAAATTCCAAGTTTTGTTATATCTTTGAAGACTTTCTGTCCTGAATGCTGCCCCATAACCCAATACATAAGTAACTGTAATGTATGTTTATTTGTAGGCTTGGATTTTGAAACTTTAAAATCCCACAATGTGTCCGCAGTTAAGAAGTCACCATCACCTGTATTTACAGTTGCTGTATATCCTCCATAACTGCCTTTTCCTGTTAATATCATTTCTTGGTATACTCTTTCATCTGATTTGACAGGTTCAAAAGTAAAGCCTTCTTTTGTAATGGGGCCATACATTTTAAAGAATTCAAGACTTCTGTTGATTAGTATTCGAATATTATCAATAGTAGCTTTATCCGGATTTGTATCCTTGAAGCCTGTAGCCATGAATGCTGCTACTGGATTCCTATACCAAACATCAAATGTAACTATTTTACAAGCATTGATAATTGAACGATCATCAATACCATTTATATCATTTAACAGTTTTTTTGCATCAGAAATTGCGCTCTTATAACCTAATTCGACAGCAGTATTTGCACCTTTCAACGATATTCTAAATGCATTGTCCTTATCTTTGTTCAACATAAATCTTGTCATATAGTCAACTGCCATACCTACAACAGTTGCAGAAACATTTTCTTCTTCATTTAGAATGATTCCATCATTCAAATCTTTAGTTTGAAATTCAGAAGGTTTAATATAGCCCCCATATGGTTGTTTAATACTGTTGATTCTTTCTGTCACACTTGTCATACCATATCACCTTCCTTTTTTTTGTTGAAAAAGAGATATCAATCAAATCGTATCAACGTAAAAAGGCATTTACAAGAAATATTTTTAGGAATATGTATCTGCTCATAAAATTGATATAATTCTTATCTAAATAATTGGACAAAGATAACAAAGTCATAATATGAAACTCAGCGAACTTAAGATAAATGAATTCGGAAGAATAGAGAAAGTCGGTGGAGAAGGCGCTTTAAGACAGCATTTTCTGGATATGGGCGTCATTCCGGGTGCTGAAATTACCATAATAAAATTTGCACCGATGGGTGACCCTATCGAAATAAGAATCCACGGCTACGAACTGACGATCAGACTTGCCGATGCAGAAAAAATCGACGTAACAAAGATAGATAATCTTACCCATTCACATGAGAGAACCTTTAATAATTCCGTTTCTGACCATCCGTATCTTGGTGAGGCCGGTATACATCATGATAAAAAGACAGAGAATCCCCTTCCCAAGGATCATGTACTGACATTTGCACTGGTCGGCAACCAGAACAGCGGAAAGACAACTTTGTTCAACCGTCTTACCGGTACCAATCAGCATGTAGGTAATTTTCCCGGTGTAACCGTTGACCGCAAGGACGGACAGATAATCGGATATCCGAACACAAAGATCACAGATCTTCCGGGTATATATTCAATGTCGCCCTACTCAAGCGAGGAAATCGTTTCAAGGGATTTTGTACTGAATGAAAAACCGGATGCCATCATAAACATCGTTGATGCTACCAATATCGAACGCAATCTTTACCTGACGATGCAGTTGATAGAGATGGGCAGACCGCTCGTCATCGCTCTCAATATGATGGATGAAATGACTGCCAACGGAGGCTCCGTCGACATCAACACTATGGAAGAAATGCTGGGAGTTCCGGTTGTTCCGATATCAGCTGCCAAGAATCAGGGCATTGAAGAGCTTGTCTCACATGCTCTGCATATTGCGGAATTCCAGGAAAAGCCCGTTGAAAAAGAATTATATGCAAACGATGAACAGAGCGAAGTTGTCAGCCGTAATATCCATGCAGTCGAACATCTCATCGAAGATCATGCCGCAAAAGCATCCATACCTCTGACATTTGCCGCAACAAAAGCGATCGAATGTGACCAGATCATCCTTAATAAACTTGATCTCGATGAAAACGAGCTGGAATTACTCGAACACATCAGAATCCAGATGGAAAACGAAAGAGGTCTCGACAGAAGCGCTGCGATCGCAGATACGCGATACAGACTGATCGGGAAGGTTTCTTCAGAATGTGTTCAGAAACCTACCGAAAGCAAGGAAAGAGTAAGAAGTGAAAAGATAGACAGAATTCTTACAGGCAAATGGACTGCAATACCCATATTTATTGCAATAATGGGTATCGTTTTTATCCTGACATTCAACGTTATCGGTGCATGGCTGCAGACTCTGCTTGAAAATCTCATCGGTGCATTGAGCAATGCGACAGATACCCTTCTTACCAACACCGGAGTAACGCCATTCCTTCATGATCTGGTGATAAAAGGTATTTTCGAAGGCGTGGGAAGTGTCATCAGTTTTATACCTATAGTGGTTGTCATGTTCTTCTTCCTTTCACTACTTGAAGACAGCGGATATGTCGCCAGAGTGGCATTTTTCATGGATAAGATGCTACGTAAGATAGGTCTTTCAGGACGAAGCATCGTTCCTATGCTGATAGGCTTCGGATGCACAGTCCCTGCTGTTATGTCTACAAGAACTCTGCCAAGTGAAAAAGACAGGAAAATGACTATCCTTCTCACTCCATTCATGAGCTGTACTGCCAAGCTTCCAATCTATGCCTTCTTTACCAATGCATTTTTCCCTGAACACGGCGGACTGATCATGATCGGTCTTTACGTTCTCGGTATTATCGTCAGTATTATTGCAGCCCTGTTATACAAGACATTCATATTCAAGGGTGAACCTGCCCCGTTTGTAATGGAACTTCCCAATTACAGGCTTCCAAGCATGAAGAATACTCTTCAGCTGATGTGGGACAAAGCAAAGGACTTCCTTCAGAGAGCATTTTCAGTTATATTCATTGCAACGATCATCGTCTGGTTACTGCAGAGTCTTGATACTCATTTCAATCTCGTAGCCGATTCTTCAACAAGTATAATGGCAATGATAGCTGGCTTTATAGCTCCACTGTTCTCACCTCTCGGGCTTAATAACTGGAAGATCATTACATCTCTTATCAGCGGCTTCATGGCCAAAGAAAGTGTCGTATCTGTACTTGAGGTCCTCTATGGTGCACAGGGAGGCATTACTGAAGTGATGACTGCAGCAACTGCAACAACACTTCTGGTCTTTGTACTTTTATATACTCCGTGTGTCGCGGCAATAGCCTCCATAAAGCGTGAAATGGGAACCAAATGGGCAATTGGCGTTGTAGTATGGCAATGCGTTGTCGCCTGGATTGCAGCCCTGATTTGCCATTTGATATCGTTATTGTTCTGATGAGTATCAACCTATGAACAGCGCAGACATAATAGTCCTGATAATAGTGATCGCAGTATTGGTGATCGCCCTGCTGATAATGTGGAACGACCATAAGAACGGCAGGAAATGCACAGGGTGCAGCGGTGGAAAATGCTCCTATTGCTCAAAAGATACTGAACATAACAAACAGAGCTGAAAAGAAGACAGTTATACAGGCACAAACAAAACGTTCATTTTAAATTTTCAGCCACAAAATCAATTGACATTCAATTGCTTGTATGACACAATATCTCTCGGTAAAAAAGTTTCCAGGTACCCAACTCAGGATCTCAATTTAATAATTCGAAACCGTAGGTAGGGATGCCAAACTCAAAAACCAAAATATTAAGAAGGGAGGTTATTCCTTGGACTACGTAGATCGAATTTTAACTTGTGCTGATTGTGGAACCGAATTCACTTTCACTGCTGCAGAGCAGGAATTCTATGCCAAGAAGGGTTTCACCAATGATCCTAAGAGATGCGCCGCCTGCCGAGCTGCCAAAAAGCAGAGAATCGGTGGAGCAGCAGCCAATGCACCTCGACAGATGTATCCTGCTGTCTGCGCTCAGTGTGGCCGAGAGACCCAGGTTCCTTTCGAACCTCGAAACGGTCGACCTGTTTACTGCAGCGACTGCTTCAGCAGCATTCAGCATCAGGCCTAATTAATTTAGGAATAAAACATAAAAAGGGAGTTTTTCAACTCCCTTTTTTGTTATCCGAAAAATTCCCCTGCTACTTTTTTCCGACTACCTGATAAAAGGTACTGTCAATGATCTTTGTAACTTTAAGATATTTGGCAAAGATCTCATTGAGCCAGCTGGCAGGCATGAGTCCATTCGATATCTGCTGAGCTGCAACATCATTATGATGATCATCAAGCTGTGCCCTGCTCATTCCATGCGCAACCGTAAGCTTTCCGCCTTTTCTCAGTAATCCTGCAAGACAGCAGATCAAAGTGTCGGGATTGGGAAAATGAGGAAATGCATTGTAGATAACTATGCAGTCAAACTGTTTGTCGAACTGATAACCTTCAACATCACCGCATATAATATCTACATTATCCTGGTGAAATTTACTTTTTGCTATTTCGATCATTTTGGGAGAAATATCAATGGCAGTAACAGAATTAACGCTTCTTTTCAGATAATCCGGAATGAGAACTCCGGTACCGCATGCCACATCAAGGACATCCTTCCCTTCTTCAACTCCTGTATTATCAAGAATGATATTAATTATCTCTTCATTTCTTTTCTGTCTGGCATCCCAGTCAGCCGCATTGTCATCAAAGAATTTTATTACTGCATCTTTTTCAATTTCACCGAACATATCAACACCTACTTGAAGAATGTTTCTGTATTGATCCTCTGATATCCGCCAAAGCTTGAAGGCTTTGCAAAAATTGCATCTGCAAGGTTCTTGCCGAGGAATTTCTGAGTCACCTCATTAGTCTTAGCTGTAATATCAATATCCTTAAACTGCTCAGGATAAACGACCTTTGCAATATACCATGTATTGATCAGAGCGATCTCTGCATTGGTATAGTATGCATTATAAGCCATTTCCAGATAAACATTTCCATCCTTCCATGCCTTGCATGAATCAAACATGGTGGGATCTTCACTGTATAAAGGCTTGATATTCTTTACTGCGGCGGCATCAATAAACATGATGTCCATTTTATCGCCGAGAGCAACGAACTTTTCTTCATCGATCTTCTGAATGCCATTGGTGGCAAGATCAGTAACAACATTCTTAACATTGGCGATATTGAATGAGTTGTAATTCTGGGCTGTCATAAGATGATTTGTTGTTCCCCAGTTTCCGAGACCGCAGATATAAACAGAGGGTTTGTCTGCATCTGCAATATCCTTTGTTCTCTTTGTAATCTCAGCTTCTTCACTGTTGATGAATGCAACCAGATCATCGGCCTTCTTTGATTCATTAAGAACAGTACCGATAAGCAAAAGGCTGTCCTTGAATGCTTTATCGAATACGCCGCCTGCACCGTATTTAACGGTTACGACAGGGACACCCAGCTGCTGCTGAAGAGCATTTTCTTTTTCCACATCTTCATATTCTGAAATGACCAGGTCAGGTCCGCATGAAAGGATCTTTTCTGCTTCTGCAGCCTGTGCATTAGGTCCGCCCACACCGCAGGAAGGCAGCTTATTAAATACCTCAGCATTTGCTAAAACATAGGGTCTGGCAACAGAATCAAACATCTTGGGTCTGTCTGAAAGAGTTGAATTATCAATGTCTTCTACTCCGCTGAGAAGACTGACATCTCCGATATATGAATACATTCTGAGCGCACCGGCACCAATACAAACAATGTTTTTATAACTACCGGGAGTAATGGATAATTCACGTCCGACCATATCGGTCACCTTTATCGGTGTCGATTCAGTGGGATTAGGGCCACCGGTAATCGTTTTTGTTTCAGTAACAGTTTTTGTAACAGTTGCAGTTTCTGTCTTAGTAACTGTTTTTCCGGCAGAACATCCTGTCATAACGAGTGAAAGTGCAATAACTGCAGACAAAATACTAATTATTGCCTTATTTATTTTCATCATTTACCTCCTAAATTAATAACCAGTTTTTTACCTTCTATTTCAACGATACGTACGTGCGCATCGTACGTTTCATTGATTATCTCTTCAGTAACTATTTCTTCTGTACCTTCAGCCAGTATCCTTCCTTCTTTCATAAAGAAGAACCTGTCACAAAGATCGATAGCCTGATTCAGATCATGCAGAGAAATAAGGACTGCGATATTCTTTTCCCTGGCGACTCTTCTGGTCTCTTCGACTATCAGTTGTTCATTGGCAATATCAAGATTTCCGGTGGGTTCATCAAAGATCAGCATTTTTGGATCCTGGGCAAGAGCTCTGGCGATCGCGATCTTCTGACGTTCTCCACCGGATAACTCTTCAACATTTCTTGATGCAAAATCCTCAAGATGCATATCTTTCATTATGTTTTCAACTGCGGCATGGTCTTCCTTTCCCGCATTGAATCCGAAGTGTGCGATCCTTCCCATCAGGATCGTGTCATAAACGCTCAATTCACCGAAAGAGATAGATTGAGGCATATATGCAATTTTCTTTGCTCTTTCGCGGTTTGAAAGCTTTAGCAGGTCATTTCCTTCAAACATTATGGTTCCGGCACTCGGTTTGATCGCTCCGAGAATATTCTTGAATAATGTCGATTTTCCGGCTCCGTTTTTTCCAAGCACTACTCCGATCTCTCCGGCTTTAAGATCCATGTTTATACCTTGGAGGACAAGCGGAGCATGCTTTCTGTATCGGAACTGAAGGTCCCTTATCTCGATCATTGCATTCTCCCCTTCTTTGAGAAGATAACTGCAATGAAGAATGGTGCTCCAAGCAGTGATGTGATGGCACCGACCGGCAATGCAGAACCGCTTCCGATACCTCTTGAGAATGTATCAGCCAGTAAAAGAAGAATACTTCCGCTCAGGATGGAGGCAGGAACAGCATACCTGTGATCCTGTCCGAGCAGCTTTTTAACGATATGGGGACAGATGATACCGACAAAACCGATGATACCGAGGAATGATACACATACTGCTGTGATCAGTGATGCCAGAAGCATGGAAATAAAACGAAGGTTATTTACATCGACGCCCATGCTTTTTGCAGAAATATCACCGCTGAGCAGAGCATTGAATCTCCATGACATGATCATGAAATAAATGGCACCGATAAGTACCGTAACAGCCATGATCAGATCGGTCTGATAGGTTGCCCTTCCGAGATCACCGAAATTCCAGATCACAGCTGCGGAAATACCTACATCTGTTGCATAGAACTGCAGGATAGTAGTCGCAGCAGTCCATACAGCACCGATTGCAATACCGGCGAGTACAACAACTCCAGGGTGGAATGATCTGACTCTGCACAAACCCAGTATCACCAGAATAGAAAGAGTGGCAAAAATAAAAGCCATCAGACTGGTTGCAAAAGGATTGGCACCCACACCATAGCTTGCGACATTATGTCCGGTGTCCAGAAAACCGCCAGAGAATGCGATGATTGAAAGATTTGCCCCGAATACAGCCGCATTGGAAACACCCAGTGTAGACGGCGATGCCATAGGGTTATTAAGATTGGTCTGCATAATCAAGCCTGAAATGGATAATCCGGCTCCGGCTATTATGGCTGCCAACACTCTGGGAATACGGATATTCCATATGATACGGTTCTGTGCTGCCGTCCCTTTGTGAGCAAGAGCAGCAAAAGCATCTCCGATAGACATATTGGAGGAACCGACAAAAAGTGCAAATAAAGCCAATAGCAAAACTATCACGAACAGCAAAATAATAATGCTGCGCTTACGTTTTTTATTTCCTATTATCAGTTCAGAAGTCACGTATTATACGATAACGACAGACAGTGCCTGGGACAAGCCCCATGGGGGTTATTGCAGAAATGATTTATGCATGTTTTGGACAGAATACAGGATTAATAGATCCTTATGCCTTTTGCGCCATAATCAGTAACACCATTTGTAGCCATAAAGGCGACATATACTTCGTACCCGCCATAGTGTCCGGTTGAATCACCGGACTCGATGCCCATCATGACAATATTTGCGACAAGATACTTTTCCGTGTAATCGATATTGGATCCATATCCGAATTCATTGTTTGAATTATTACTAGTCTGCGAAGTCGCTGACTTAAAACTATAGCCTTCGGTCGCTGTGCCATAACCAAGACAATCATCACTTGGCATATCCTGGAATTCTCCGGTCTTATGGTTATAGTATCTGATAAGATGCTTTGAATCTCCATCAGGTATAAACGGATATTCACTCCACAGGTCAGGTTCATAGAAGTACTCAGCCATGAGAGCTGATTTTGCAGCATTAAGGTTATGCATATCCTTAACCTCACGGCTTTGCTCTAGATTTTTGGTGTAAGTAGGAATCACAGTGCTGCTCAAAATGACAATCATAGCTACTACACAGAGCATTTCTGTGATCGTGGCTGCTGCTTTGTTATTAAGCTTTTTTCTTATTCCAAACACTCTTTTTCACCATTGGAACATTCATAGACATATAGATTATAACTTATGTTAAACATGATTGTTAATAACTGACTATCTTCTTTACACATTATATAATCAGTAGCTGCTTTATATGTCCTTTTGAACCAAATCCTTTTTCTTCGATATTAAAACATAACAAAGCCAAGCTATTAATGCTATTAATGCAACAGAGCTGATTATAATACCCAATTTCATTCCCTTCGGGAAGAATTTCATCACATAAGTATGAGTACCGGCATCAACATTTGCTGACATCAGGAAATCGATTGTCTTTTCCAGAGGTGTTTCTTCTCCATCGACATACAGAGTCCACCCTTCATCATAAGGTATGGTAAACAGTAATGACTGATTTGTATCAGCAGTAAATGACCCGGACAATAAAGTATCCTTTTCTTTAACAATAGATGAATCTCTGCTGTTTAACAAAGAGCTGTAATCAGCCAACACATTCATGTCTGCATATGCAATATGAGCCTTTGAAGCAAGTAAAATCAGGGATACATTTGTTATCTGCTGGTTAAAATATGCCCTTCCTATTACTTCATCTCCTTTGCTGTAATAACCCAAATATCTTAAAACATCATCCTGCGTTCCAGATAAAACATTTAGTTCAGACTCATAATAGATATAAATCGGGCCATCATTTTTTGCCGTGAAGGAAAATTCAATATACGGCTGAAATTCAGTATTCTTATCATCATAATCATCAGATGGAATACCTATGTCAGAATTATCAGCTTGATTAATTATTCTATCAAGTTCAACACGCTGTGAATTTGCATCATCCTTGGTCATTATAACTGGATCTGTCAGATTATGTGTTCTAAAAACAACGTCTTTTTCTTCAGCATAGAGATTTTCTGTTTCTCCAGTCATTGCTTTCCATATCTGATTCTGAATATCAAAAACATTC
>JAEESL010000095.1 GCA_016286345.1 Dehalococcoidales bacterium
CCCATTGTCTTTTCCCGCAGCAATGTGGAATAAACTCCCATGGATATGGTTATCACCACGAGAACAACAAGCAGAAGGATGATATGCATTCTGCTCTCACCGTCTTTACTCCTCTGTCCTTCATCCATGAAGGAAAAATATCCGTCTATACCTTTTTTTTCTTCTATATCCATTTTTTCTCCGTAGACACCTATTCTGCTTCGAACAATAATTATACAGAGTCATTATATCATAAAATCTCCAACAATCGAGTAGGGGAAATTCAAAATTTCCCCTCTCACACCACCGTACGTGCCGTTCGGCATACGGCGGTTCAACATAACTTCAAAGCATGATGCTCATTATAGTAGTCCAAGCAGCTCAAGAGTTTAGCCTTGCTTAGGATATCCTTGGAAATTGCCCTGACTACACAAGTCTTAGTACATACCCAATAGTAGCGGTTGCCCCAGTATGATGTCTGACGGGCAAGGTCTCTACCAATTCCAAGCTTTTGGAGACCCCACTGTCTCTTCTTAGGTACTTTCCACTGCTTCCATATAATAACCCGAAGCCTCGTTCTTAAATGTGCGTCGATTTCAGTCATGGCCGTTTTCATGGAACCGAGAGCATAATAGTTAATCCACCCTCTTATCACCTGATTGATTTTCACAATCTTCTCTGTAACTTTTCCAGGCATCTTCCTGCAAGTCAGTTCTTTCAGTTTGCGTTTGAACCTCGCTATTGATTCCTTGTGAGGTCTGCACTTCCATTCTTTTGCCTTGGTGTCTTTGTAGAACCCGAATCCAAGATATTTCAGCTTTTGCGGTCTTGTGATGTGGGTTTTGGTCATGTTGACCTTTAGTCCCAGTTTTCTCTGTATCCAGTCCGTCACCGTCCGCATGACACGCTTCGCACTTGCCTCACTCTTGACCGCAATAACACAGTCATCGGCATATCGTGTGAATCGAAGTACTCTTGCTTCAAGTTCCTTGTCCAGTTCATTCAGCATGATGTTAGACAGCAATGGTGAAAGGTTACCGCCCTGTGGTGTGCCGAGTATTGTTTCCTCGTAGCCATGTGGCGTCATAACTCCTGCTTTAAGGTATTTGCGGATAAGTGATTCTGTGTCACCGTCCTTGATAATGTCGTGAACAAGACTCATAAGTTTGTCCTGTGGCACATTGTCAAAGAACTTTTCCAAGTCAATATCAACTATCCACTCATAGCCTTCGTTTAGATAGATAAGCAGTTGCCTGATTGCCATTTCACAGCTGCGATCCAGCCTGAAGCCATAGCTCCAATCTGAGAATAGTGGCTCGCACATCGGGCTTATTACCTGCACGATGCCCTGCTGAATTACCCTGTCCATTACGGTCGGAATACCGAGGTTTCTCACTCCACCATTTGGCTTAGGTATTTCTACCCTCCTGACCGGTTGGGGTTTGTACGCCCTCTTTCTGATTTGTTCCCTTATACTGTTCCAATTCTTATTGATATAATCTCCAAGTTCTTCAACCGTCACGCCGTCTACTCCTCCTGCACCTTTATTGGCACAGACGTGTTTATAGGCATTGTCAATGTTAATTTTGGACAGTATCTTTTCCAACAGTTCTGACATTGCTTTGTGTGCTCTCTCCTTTCCGTTTCCATGGATTCGCCATAAGTTGTGCAGTACTTGCTCATTAACGTTTCGCCCTTCCTGCTGTCCGGTATTCCATGGAGCATACATTTGATTACACGGTTACATTGTTTAGCCCTTTGGCAAAACCCATTTCAAGGTGATGCCTACTACGGCTTATGCTGACTTCTCACAGTTCGTTGTTGCTACGGCTAATGGTGCCGTCTGTGAGACCTCACGGGATAAGCCTGCCAATCTTTCCTCGTCTACCTGTCTGATTTACGCCTGCGGGTTACGGTTGCCTTTGGGACTTCGCTGTGTTTTGCCAGCTTATCCGCCGCAGATGCCTTTTTATCAGATTTCTGTTCGTCAGGCTACGATTTTGCTATCCCTTCTTCTCGCCTACTCTTCGCAGAGTAAACCTTGGGAGTCGCTCTGGGGTTCGTCGGCAACTACGCCCCTTGTGGACTTTCACCACAGATTGACGGCATGCCCGTCATACAAAAACAAAGTCTCATGCTTGTTCAAGCACGAGACTTTGTCTACAGTCTGAGGACAGTTTCTTTTGAAACTGTCCTTTTTGATCGGAGTGACAAGATTCGAACTTGCGACTTCCACCTCCCTAAGATGGCGCTCTAGCCAAACTGAGCCACACCCCGATTTTATCAGGTGCGCCCTGTCCTAGTTCAGGGCACCGAGATATCATACTCTCATTTTCATAAAAAAGCAAGTACTATTTTTAAAAAATTTTCAAAAAACGAAAAAAACGGGAAAATCTTGTGGCATCAGCCGCTTTCGCGGCTGATCAGCCTGCCTTCGATCAAATGTATGCCCTTGTTGGTTTCGATACCGCTCAGCTTTTTAAGCACATTTCTTACGGCTGAGTCAGCGAGGCCGTCCATATTGACCGCATAGGTCGTAAGAGGAATGATGCAAAGCCCCGGATGAAGAAAATCATCGAAGCCGGTAACCGCAACGTCCTTCGGCACAGATATGCCCTTCTTCGAAAGCGACTCGATCACCTTGCTGGCCGTCATATCGCAGTTGCATACAAATGCTTCCGGCAGCTCATCGGGAAACTCGATCTCATTGTACATGACTCTGTCCATGTTACGGTCGTTGATGACCCAGTCCTTCCTTATGTCTATGCCCGACTCCATAAGAG